>JAYNHP010000069.1:0-7267 GCA_038108155.1 Flavobacteriales bacterium
CGAT
This sequence comes from Flavobacteriales bacterium, assembly GCA_038108155.1. Classification (GTDB taxonomy): domain Bacteria; phylum Bacteroidota; class Bacteroidia; order Flavobacteriales_D; family Parvicellaceae; genus MED-G20. The sequence continues at coordinate 5 of JAYNHP010000069.1, forward strand.
GTTAACGGATGGAATTTCTTAGGAGAATCTACAAACGAGCAGTTAGAATACGTTAGGTTGCTTGCTAGTGGAGACAAGTCAAATCCTAGATTTAATGAAGCAAAGTTATTACATGAAAAAGAGGTGAACAAATACAGTAACTCTAAAGATAGATATGAAATAATTAATAATAGAATTAAGTCTTCTGACAAGACAATAAAAGACTTCTTGGGAAAAGAAAAATATAATAAGGAAGATGTTTTGAATATTACTTCTGAAGACGAAAATATCTTAAACAGCGCTAACGTTATCAAGCAAGCTTACGGCTTCGGCTACGATTCAATTAGTGAAATTACAAAAGAGCTTGATGAATATATAAAAAGCCTTAATGATCGTTTAAACTACTATCTAAATATTGATTTTAATGGAAGGGCTATTGTTGGAGATGACCCCAACACTATTAACGATCGTGAGTATGGAGATAATAACGTAATGCCAAAAAACGGAAGCAGTCATGGAACCCATGTTTCCGGAATTATTGGTGCGGTGAGAAACAACGGTTTAGGCGTAAATGGAGCAGCAAATAATGTAAAAATAATGGCAATTAGAAACACCCCTAATGGAGATGAATACGATAAAGATGTTGCTCTTGGGGTCTATTATGCTGTTGATAATGGTGCTAAAATTATTAACATGAGTTTTGGAAAAAGCTTTTCGCCACATAGCGATTGGGTTAGAGACGCAATTGCTTATGCTGCAGAAAAAGATGTTTTAATTGTTGCAGCGGCCGGTAATAACGCTGAAAACACAGACAAAGTCCAGTACTACCCAAATGATCAGATTGGTATTAATAATGAAATTTCTGATAACTTTATTAAAGTTGGCTCTTCCACCAATGATTTTGGCCCTAATTTAGTCTCAAGTTTTTCAAACTATGGTAAAAGTAGTGTGGATTTGTTTGCCCCTGGCTCTAAAATATACTCAACTTACCCTAAAAACAACTATGAATATGCTCAAGGAACATCAATGGCGTCCCCATTAGTGGCTGGCATAGCCGCACTTGTTTGGTCTCAATATCCAAAACTAAGCGCTTCTCAAGTTAAAAGAGTTCTAATGGCTTCAGGGCTTAAATTAAAAAAAGAAATTATTTTGTCTGATGACTCAAAACTTCCTTTTCATGAACTTTCAAAATCAGGAAAACTTATAAACGCTTACAATGCTCTAATTTTAGCTTCGAAGGTCTCAAAATAATAGAAAATGAAAAAAGTAATACTTTTTGGAATTATACTTTTTTCTTGCGAAACACTTTTTGGGCAGAGGGGAAATACAAGATATTGGCAACAAAAAGCGGATTATAAAATTATTGTTGATGTAGATGTAAAAAAAAACCAATATAATGGATCGCAAACTATAAGATATAAAAACAATTCGCCGGACACACTAAAAAACGCTTACTTCCACTTGTTTTTTAATGCCTTCCAGCCAAACAGCGAGATGGATCTCCATTCAAGAAGCATAAAAGATCCTGACAAAAGAGTTAGAAATAGGATAAATTATCTCCAAAAAAAAGATCAAGGTTTTTTAAAAATACTTGCCTTAAAGCAGGGGGGGCAAAAATTAAAATATGAAATTGTTGGGACAACCCTAGAGGCAGAGCTCAATAGTCCTATTAAACCAGGAGATAGTGTTCTTTTTGATATTAAATTTCTTGGTCAAATCCCGTTAATGATTAGAAGAGCAGGAAAAAACAGTCCTGAAGGTGTGGCTCTTTCAATGGCCCAGTGGTATCCTAAACTAGCTGAGTATGATTTTGAAGGCTGGCATGCAGACCCATATATTGGTCGGGAGTTTTATGGTGTTTGGGGAGATTTTGATGTTTCTATTACCATTGATAAAAAATATGTTGTTGGCGGTACTGGTTATTTAAAACAATCCTTTTTATCAAAAGACAAAACAAATAAAAACAAAAAAACATGGCGATTTATTGCTCCTAAAGTACATGATTTTTCTTGGGCCGCTGATCCTGAATTTGTTCACGACAAAAGAGTAACAAAAAATGGGGTTATAATTAACTTCTATTACAAGAACAGTTTATCAGCAGATCATATAAAGAACTGGAAAAAATTACAGCCTGCGGCTGAAAAATTAATGTTTTTTTTCAACGAAAACATAGGTGACTACCCATATAAACAATTTTCTTTTATTCAGGGAGGAGATGGTGGAATGGAATATGGTATGTGTACCTTCATTACTGGAAAAAGAACATTTGAAAGTCTCGTTGGTGTTGCTGCCCATGAGCTTGCTCATTCTTGGTTTCAATTTATTTTAGCCTCTAATGAAAGTAAACATGAGTGGATGGATGAAGGCTTTGCTGAGTATTATGGAACTCTTGCAGAGTCTTATGTTATCGATTTAAATAAAGAAAACTACTATAACACATTATATAAAAGATATAAAGATTATTCTGTTAGTGGCTATGAGCAACCACAAACAACACATGCTGACCGATTTAAATATAATAGCTCTTATAGTGTTTCTGCTTATGTGAAAGGGTTTATTTTTTTAAGGCAACTTGAATATCTTTTAGGAGAAGATGCTTTTAATAAAACAATTAAAAAATACTTTAGGGACTGGTCGTTCAAACACCCATCTCCAAATGACTTTATAAGAGTTGCTGAGAAAATTACTCAGGCTGAGCTGGATTGGTATTTAACCGATTGGACACAAACAACAAACAATATCGATTATAGTTTAAAAAACATAGAAAAAAGTGAGGGAAAAATGGTTATACACCTAGAAAGACTTGGTCTTATGCCAATGCCACTAGATTTAGAAATTGTTTTCACAGATGGGAGTGTAAAAGAATTTCACATTCCTTTGCAAATGATGAGAAAAGACCGCCCTCTTAAGAAAGGGGTAATTAAATTAAATGACTGGGCTTGGGCTGCGCCCTCTTTTGAATTTAGTTTTAGCTATACTAAACAGGTTAGTAAGGTTGTTCTTGATCCTAAAAACAAAATAGCAGATATAAACAGAGAAAATAATTTAATCTTTGTGAAAGAGAATGACTAAACTAAATCACTACAAAGATGTTGACGTTCTTTTCAAAAAAGGAAGGCGTATCAGGCAATTCCCTGTACAATTAATTTATGTTGAATCCTCGAAACTTGCTTGGGGGGTTACTGTCAGAAAAAAGGATGTTAAACTTGCTGTCCAAAGAAACAAAATTAAAAGAGTATTACGGGTTTTGACAAAAAAACATTTCGTGAAACATTTCGAAAAAAACTCAATAAATTATATTTTTCTAGTTGTCTTTTTAGGTAAAAATATTCTTTCTTTTGAAGAAATGAACAATGTTTTTATTGAATTAAAAAAAAGATTTTTAAATTGATTATAAAATGAGAAAAAAAATTTTTATTTCTTCTTTACTATTGTTTGCATTCTTATTTATAAGCTCATTAAAATATGACCTTTTTGAAATAAGTAAGCAGCTGGAAATTTATAATACTGTTTTTAAAAATATTAATATGAATTATGTGGAAAAAACAGATCCTGCAAAACTTACAAAGGCTGGTGTTTCGAAAATTCTATCAACACTTGATCCATATACAACATATAGTAGCGAAGAAGATATTGAAAAAGCAAAAATTAATTCTGCTGGGGGTATATCTTTATTAGGAGCTTCTTTTGCATTTATAAAAGAAGAATTAACTGTAACTAAGGTTTACAAGAAAAGCGCCGCAGCCACTTCTGGTTTAATGCCGGGGGATGTAATAAAAAGTGTAAATGATATAAACATTGAAAGATCTACATCTGATTTTAATGTATTGCTTTTAGGAAATAAAGAAATAAAAATTCTTTTAACAAGAAACGGTGAGGAAAAAATGGTTTTGTTAAAAAAAAGTGGAAATAGAACAGGTGCTGTTCCTGTTTATAAAATACTTAATAATAAAACCGGTTATATTGCATTAAGTAAATTTACAAAAGGTTGTTCTAAAGAAGTTGAAAGTGCTTTAAAGTTTTTAATGATTGATGAGATTGAAACACTTGTGCTTGATTTAAGAAATAATCCTGGTGGATTACTAGGCGAAGCTGTGGAGATTGTAAATTTATTTGTCAAAAAAGACGAACTTGTTGTTTATACAAAATCTAATGTTAATAAATACAATCAGGAATTTATGACCAGAAAGCAGCCTTTAAACACAGATATTCCAATAGTCGTTCTGATTAATGAGCAAAGTGCTTCCGCGAGTGAAATTGTAGCAGGTGCATTACAAGATATTGATAGGGCAGTGATTGTTGGAAAACAAAGCTTTGGAAAGGGTTTAGTTCAAAACGTTGTTCCTATTCCATACGGAGGTCAAATGAAAATTACCATTTCTAAATATTATACTCCTTCTGGAAGGTGTATACAAGCTCTTGATTACACATCCCCGTTAGAGTCCGGTGTGGTAAAGGAGTTTAAAAATAAAACGTTCTTTAAAACCAAAAATGGTAGAGTTGTTTATAATAATGCCGGGATTGTGCCAGATGTTTTGGTTGGCACTAAATCAAAATTTGATATAATAAAGGATATTAAAAAAAATAATCTTCTTTTTCGTTATGCCTTTAAATATTGTGAATCAAATGGTATTAGCTCTAAAAGTGATATAAAAATAACAAAAGAATCTTTCAAAGACTTTAAGTCTTTTTATTTTTCTGAAGACCCTAAATTTAAAACAAAGACTGAAAAAGCTATAAATATACTTAAAAAAACATCAAGCGATGAAGACTTATTATTGCTTCATAATGAAATAAAAAAATTAGAAAATATAGTACGAAAAGAGAAAGAGAAAGAATTTGAAAAATTGGAAAGCGAAATAATTGAACTTATAGAAAATAAAATTTTTGAAATTCTTTTTTATAATGATGATCATTATTTTCACACTTTAGAAAATGATATTACAATTAAAAAAGCTATTTCTATTTTAAGCTCGGATGAATATTATTATTCAATTTTAAAATAATTTTACTAACTTATAGTGTGTATAAATTTATTGTTTTTTATATTATATCACATGTCTGTTTTAGTCAGGTCGAATTAAGTCATGTTGTTTATTTTGAAACTGATAAATATGATATTACAGAAATAGAAAAAAATAGACTTCTTTATTTTTTAAAAAATTTAGAAGTAAACAATATAAAAAAGATATCCATTTATGGTTTTTGCGATGACAGAGGTACAAATAATTATAATTTCATACTGTCGCAAAAAAGAGCAAATTTTATAAAATCCTTTATTTCATCAAACAATATAAAAAAAGAAGTGATTTCTAATGTGGATGGGAAAGGAGAAATTTTACTTAGATTTATTAAATCAGAAAATATTGAAATTGTTCGTGGTTTAAATAGAAAAGTAGAAATTTTAGTTGAAAAAAAGAAAATAAATTTTGATGATTTAGGAAGAAAGCTTCCTTTAACTCTTGAAAGTAATTTAATTATTGGGGATAAAATTATTTTAAATAATATATTATTCAAAACAGGGTATAGTTATATTTTGGAAGAGTCAATTCCTGTTTTAGAAAAAATAGTAAATATTCTAAAAGAAAAAAAAGAACTTTATTTTAATATAGAGGGTCACGTGTGTTGTACAACTTTTGGTAGAGATGCTATTGATAGATCTACAGGAAAAAGGAATCTTTCTCTTGCTAGAGCGCGTTATATTTATTCTTACTTAATAAAAAAAGGAATAAAAAAAGAAAGAATGAAGTATTTAGGTTTAAAACATAAATTTCCTTTAGGTGGTGATACAAAGTTTGATAAAAGAGTGGAAATAGAAATAACTGATATTAAAAATTAATTTTTAATCATGGCAATGTGTGGAATTCCATCTTCTAAATACTCATCTCCAATAACTGAAAAACCTAATTTTTCATAAAAGTTTATCAAATATTTTTGTGCTGATATTTTAATCTTTTTTTCATTAAATATTTCTTCTATTTTCTTTATTGAAAAATTCATGATTTGACTACCTATTTTAGAACCTCTTTCTTTTTTTATAACAACAACCCTTCCAATACTTGAATATTTAAAATAATCATTAGGCTTAAAAATACGCGTGTAGGCAATTATTTTATTATTTTTTTTAAAAAAAACATGTAATGCAGATTGATCTTTTTGATCTATATCTTGATAAACACAATTTTGTTCTACAATAAAAACCTCTGATCGTAAACGTAGTATATTGTATAATTCATCTTTTGTTAGATCATAAAAAGATTTAATGAATATATTATTCATTTTATTAACAATTAAGAGATATTTTATCTACTCTTCTCTGGTGTCTTCCGCCTTCAAATTTAGTATTTAGAAAAGTGTCAACTATATCTAATATTATTTTTTGATCTGTAAATCGTGCGGGTATACATAAAATATTTGCATTATTATGTTGCTTAATTAGAGAAGATAGCTCTGTGTTCCAACATATACCAGCTCTTATATTTTTATATTTATTAGCAGTCATTGCAACACCATTAGCAGAACCACAGAGAAGAATACCTAAATCAGCTTGTTTTTTTTCTATTTTTTGAGCGACAGGATGAACAAAGTCAGGATAATCTACACTTTTATCATTATCAGTTCCATAATTATAAACCTTAATATTTTGAGATTCTAAGTGTTTTAATATTATAAATTTATAAGATGTTCCTGCGTGGTCGTTTCCTATTGCTATTCTCATGTAATTATTTTGTTTTCATGTAAACTTACAAAAAATTAAATATGTTAATTATTATATATAAAACCTGTTAATAAATAATAACTTTTAGTAATAACTAATTTATTTAATAAGACAAATAATTTTATTTATAAAAAAATATATATTTTAAAAAAATACTTTTCATTTTTAATTAAAAGAAAGCATTATTATTAATAACAATTTATAAACAAATAAAAATAAATTATTATATATTTTAACAGATTAAAAAAATAAAAACTTAAAAAAAAATAGAGATATTAACACACAATTATAATAAACAAATAAGATTTAATTAATAAAATAATAAATATGATAATTATTTTAATTGTTAATAATAAAAGGAAAAATTAAAATATTAGTTTTGTTATAATACCTTAAATAAAAGGATGAAAAAAAAGAATATAGGATATAGAAAGAAAAAGAAAATATTAGATGATGTTTTTTCTTTTTTAAATTCAAATTCTAATCATAAATTTAATTATAAACAAATAAGTAAAAAACTTAATTTTAAGATTGCTGAAGAAATATCTATTGTTATAGCAGTATTA
>JAYNHP010000070.1:0-1170 GCA_038108155.1 Flavobacteriales bacterium
ATAAAATCACAGATAGTAGTATCAGTTCCAATAACCTTAATTAAAGCTCTTGCATCATCACCATTAAAAAAACATATTCCAGAACCAGTTAAATCAGCTTCAGCCAAAATAGATGGGCTTGCGGATGAATTAGCAATAACGTATACATCTCCGTCTGCTAAAGTTCCACTAAGTACGTCAGTATACTCATCCCAAGGGCCTCCATTAGAATTTTGCATTATAACATAATTACTAAGATCAACTGATGATCCAGTACCATTATATATTTCTATATATTTATTACTAGAGCTTCCTTCAGAATATTCTGAGAAAAATAAATCTGTTGGCGTTGCAATTGGCTGTTTTCCAAAAATCAAAGCACCTTGAGCTCTTAATGCTGATTCTTGCCCATTGTAAGAAGTAAAGTCTAATGTAGTAACATCTGCTTGTGTAACATTAGTTATACCACCTGAAATATCAATCACACTTACACTTCCTAAAGGATCTACATCATAATCATCATTAGGTTCTCCTTCATTAGCTGTAATTACTTTACTTTTATCTTCAGTAACTGTAATCATGTCTGGTAAAACTCCGACAGTGACTTCATTTATATACAATCCATTAATATCAAAAAATACAACTTTACCTGGAGCTTGAGCATTTGTATCTTCAATAGCAGCAGCTATATATCCATTGCCTATATTAACTAATGAATTTACTCCACCTCCGTAGAGAGTCACATCTACACCTCCTATCAATGCTGGAGCCTGTGGGTTTTGTATGGAAACTATATCTATAGAGTCTGATTCTGAATTGGTAATGAACAACTGTGCAGTTGTTGAATCATATGCTGAAATTTCACATGCACCATCTCTTCCATCGATATATCTACCTAAAAGGGTAGAGCTATATTGTGAGTAAGATAAATTGGTTATTATAAAAAGTAAGAATATTAAAAAGTTTTTTAGATTCATTTTATAGATTTTTAATTTGTCACAAACCTATATGATGAATATTAGTTGATTATTTATTTAGAATTATTGATTATTTATTTAAATATTATTTTAAACTTAATTGAATTGATAACTTTTTAATTGAACATTAATTAAATAATAATTTATTTACTCATTACTCTTATTGTAATATTGAATTACTATTAGTTTGCTCTGTTTTTATGGTCTATAACAT
>JAYNHP010000070.1:1180-7119 GCA_038108155.1 Flavobacteriales bacterium
CAAGTGTAGATTTCAAGTTATAGAGTTGATAGAAGTCTTTGTAAAAAAGTTCGAGAACTGATTCGTCGTGCGTACATTTAAAAAAGAAAGCCCTATATCAATTGATATAGAGCTTTCTAGGTTAATAAAATAAAAACTCCTTATAAATTTTTTTCTTAAAACCTTACCTTAACTCCAAAGTTCCAGGTCCTACCAAACCCATACCAACCTTGGTTTGTAGTTAAAAATTCATCCTCTGAACTTGAAGGATCATCTGCGTTATTAGTCCACATTTCAGAAATATATCTTGTGTCTAGTAAATTATTAACGTTAAATCTTAAATCAACATCAAAATCTCCTATATTAATCGTATAAAATACACCCGCATTAACAAGGCTATAAGCAGGTAATTTTACAACTTCTCCATCAGGTGCTTGAAATTGTGAATCATCAATGCCGTATCTCGCATACAAATTATCTGCATAATAAAAGTTTCCCGAAACTCTTAGATCATTTACTGGACTAAATACAAACCCAGCACTAAAAGTTGTTTGAGCAGCATCTCCAACTTTCAATCCATCTCCATAAATTGTTAAAGACCCTTCTGATTCTTGAGTATCTGTATTTGTTCCAGTAGCTGTAAAATCACTTGAATAAACCCAATTTCCTAAAGATGCCATTGCATTTAATGTCAAAAGCTTATTTATTTTAGCATCTAATTCAAGCTCTAGTCCAGAATGAGTTTGAGAAACTCCATCAAAAATATACAATATTTCTTGCCCTAGATCATTTTGAATTGATTGATCATATTGTCTATTTCCCCACACTGTATAATATGCATTTACACTGGCATTGACCTTTCCATCAAAATACCCATATCCAACCTCAGCTGCAATTACTGTTTGATTTGCAGCATCAGGATTGATATCATTTACATAGTTTAGAAAAATATTGTCAAAAATAGGTTGTTTGGAGAAGTATCCTCCACTCGCATATACTCTCATATTATCATTTAGTTTATAATTAAAGCCAGCTTTAGCATTCCCCCCTAAAAAGTTTTGCCAATCTGTTGCCTGTGCAGTATCTGAACCTGGAACAGCATCGTCTAAATAGTTGAAATAATCAATTCTTTTAAATCCTTGTTGAGATCCATTAAATGAGACAAAAGCAGACATGTCGTCATTTTTATATTCTAGTTGACCAAAAAGACCAAGCCAACTTACCAGCCCATCGTTATGATAATTCAAAACATTATTTCCGTCTCTATAACTTCTGTCTAAGAAATTTCCAAATTCTGCAGGGGATGCAACAGTTATTTCATTATCTGGGTTATTATCATCTGATCTAGAAACATAAATGTTGTTTCCTAATAAATTTTCCAATCTTCTGTAGTGCTCTCCTTTGTAATATCTAGCATCAACACCAGCAGTTAAGGTTAAGTTTTCAGAAAGTTTGTAATCTAAAGTTGATAGAATACCATACCATGTATGACTATTCATAGATGCTCTTCTAATAAACCCATCACCAGAACTTGTTGTAGTATTTGGAGAAGTGTTTGGAGCATCATTAAAGCCACTATAGTTACCTTGATTGTAAGCAACTATATTATCAAACATAATTTGGCCATTTTCATCTCTTATTCCAACTCCATAGCCTCCAAAACTATCGTAAACTCTTCCAGAATCGTTTTGAATTCTTCCTCTAGGACCAGTTCCCCCACCAATACCTAAAGAAACATACGCAGATGTTTTTAACGTTGTATTTTCTGAGAAATCCAAGTAGTGGTTTAAAAATGCTTTTGGCTTGTGATAGAAATTTCTCCTAAAATTAAATTCTTCTCCGTCTAAGGTTCCCCAAGTATGATTGAATTTAATTCCTCGGCCATGAGGAGCATCATCACTATAGTCTGATAAATGCAAATTATCATACGATCCATATCCGTATCTTTGGTGGTGCCATTGTGGTGCACCTAAAATGGTTCCAGAAATACTTTGCTTTTCATTGATTTTGTAGTTAGTAGATAAAAAATATGAATATGCTCTAAACTTTGTACCATCAACATATCCATCTCCAGCATTAACAATATAAACGACTCTTATATGGGTAAATTGAAAGGTGGTTGCTAATCCATTAGACATTTTGCCTGAAGATAGGGCTACAGCATACTTGGTATAACCATCATTACCAACTGTAGTGCTTGCAGATCCTCCTTTTTCAAAATCCGCAGCATTTGTAACAATATTAATTGAGCCACCAACAGATGGTACGGCTAATTTAGATGCACCAAGACCTCTTTGCACTTGTAATTTGCTTGTTACATCAGAAAGACCAGCCCAATTAGACCAATAAACCCTACCATTTTCCATATCATTAACTGGTATTCCATTGATCATGACAGCAACATTTGTTTGATCAAATCCTCTAACATTAATTCTTGCATCTCCAAAACCTCCACCTTGTTTTGTTACATAAATAGAGGGAGTATTTCTCAAGATTTCTGGATACTCTTGATTTCCAATGTTATCTTCAATGAATTTACCACTAAGCGTACTTGCTGCAACAGGTGTATTTCTGTCATTAGCTATGCTTGCAATAACTTCAACTTCGTTAAGACCTAAGCTTGAAGGATTAAGCTTTAAAATTCCTAAATCATTTTCTCCTTCAGAAATACTGAGAATTGTATCTTTAGTTGCGTAACCAATAAAACTTATCTTAATACTTACTTCCCCAACTTTTAGCCCATCAAGTGAAAAGTTTCCATTATAGTCTGTAATAGTTCCTTTATTTGAGGTCGAAGAATATATGGTGGCACCTGGAAGAGACCCTCCATTACTTGCGTCAATTAATCCGCCTTTAAAAGAACTTTGAGAAAAAGTTAAATTCCAAATAAAAGTCAGAAATATGATATGCACGAATTTTTTCATTTTTGTAGATTTAATTTATAAACAAACGTATTCTTCAAATATTAGCTAGTTGTTTCTTTATGCTTATAGAATAATTATATAAATGTTATTTTAAAATTAATGAGCATTAATAAAATGCTTTTTTAAACATTTATTTAATATTACTTAACTGTGGCTTAACTTTTTTGATAAAAACATATTTAATATTTGTATTGTGAAAAATTTAATCGTCAGTTTTATAATTGCCATAACTGTTATAGTGCTTATTATTGTCGTTTTATAGTATGAAAATTATTTCTAATTATATAAATACACATTACGATTCATTAGAACAAAAATTCGACCGTTTACTAGATTCATCTCCTAAATTTTTATTTTTTTTAATTTTATTATTAAGATTAATCATTTCTTTGTCTTTTCATTTATTGTACATATTACCAATTTATTTATTGTTCCGTTAAGACAACTTTTGTGCTGTATTTAAAAACCCCAATCCATGGGTTCATTAGTATTATGAGACACACTATTGACCTTGGGTAACACGTAAGGTATTAACTTAATTACTAACTCTAGTCTTTCTTTAGGTTCTAACATGTCTAGCTTTTCTTTTATTTCACCTAACTCTTCAAACAGTACATCTTTCAATACTGCCCTCAACTCTTTAGTCATTCTATTAGGTGTTCCTTTTTGTCTTCCTCCATACTTTTTGCCTGTTGTATTTGCCATACTATTTTAATCTATTATAGTTTATTCGTTCTGTTGTTAGCCTAGATGATTGTATTTGTTTTATCTCTACTTATATAAACGTTTTAAAACTCTAACTGTTATCTTTTTTTATTAACTATTATTTGATAAAACTTGATTATTCAAAAGGTTCTTAAATAATTACCCTAGTAAAGAACAAAAAAGAAAAGAGAAGAAAAGAATAGAATAGAGATGCTTGAAGTGCACTTAAAGTACACTTGATTATTCATTCAATAAAGTACTGCCATCAATCCCTTCAAGACCTAATTCTTTCTTCATCATTTCAATTCTTTCTTGCTCTCTTTCATCATTTACTTCTTGTTCTTTCTTCTTTTTTTTAGCTTGTGTTTTCTTTCCTCCTTTACTACTTGATTTTCTTTGTTTCATAAACTGTTCCCAATTTTCATCTGCCATAGGTATTCTAATTAAATCACCATCCATTTCAATCATATAGTATTTATGAATTAAATTATCTAAAGTGTCTTTAGGGATTAGATTAGATGCTCTATCATAACTAAGTTCACATCCTTCTTTTAAATATTTAAAATGAATGAATACATAGTCCCAGCATTCTTCTTTAGTTCCAATTTTAGCAACATCAGAAATAAGAAATGAATCTATATGCATTCTTGCCCATTTAAAATCTATTCCCTGAACTTTCATAACTATTGATTTAAAAGATTATTTACTTCCTCAGCTTTGTAATATACTCTTCCACCTACATACCTTTTTATTAATATTTCTTCTTTATGCCAGTTATTTAGAGTTGCTCTTGTAACTTTTAATTTAGCTCTAACTTGTTCAACAGTTAAGAAGTTATTGCTTTCAGAAAGTAGTTCTTTCTTCATATTTGCTAACTCATTCTTAACTTCTTTTATGTTCTTGTGCATTTCTTCAAATGCATTTTTTTCTATCAAAATAGCTTTCATTTTTCTTTAATTTTTAATTATTAGTCAAAGAAATACTATAAAAACAGGGGATGAAATAGGGGTTTTTAGGGTAATATGAAATAATTGAAAATTGATGAAAAAGATGTTGTGTTGTCACTTATGTTGTCACTTTAACACACTTAAATCAGTAAAAAGTTGTCCCGGTGGGAGTACCATTTAACAAAAAAGAGTTGGTTGCATTAATCAGTACTATCTTTAACCTCATTTTTATTATTTTCTTTTGAATTTCTTTCAATGCTTTTTTTAACAGATAAATAAGAACGGTATATCAAAAATGTACTTATTAAGAATGATATTGAACCTAGAGGAGTTAATATATTTTCAAAAAAATTTCCGTAAAAAAATAACCCGTAAGCTCCAAGTACAAGGCCAGTAAATGAACAAACTAAGGTTGTTAAGGTAAGTAAAAGAACTTGCTTTAAAGTTGGTAGTTTGTTGTCTTTTGTATCTTTTGTATCTTTTGTATTGCTTTTAGTAATTTTTTTTACAAAAAAAGAACATAAAAATACCAAAAGTGTACTTATTAGTAAAAGCAATAAACTAGCTCCAGTTAACCCTTCAAATAACATGTAAACGATTGTTATGAGTGAGAAATAACCGGTGAAGCCAATTAAAATTGAAGCTCCTATAATTTTTAATATTTTTTTTGTTTTATCATTTATTTTAAACTTTTTATTTACAATTTTTTCATCCTTAAAAATTTGTGATTTCTCTTTAAAGGATTTATATATTTTTTCTTTTCGAATAATTTTAGGTGATTTTTTGTAAGAATAGTTACTTATCAAAACAGAGGGTTCAACTTTGTCATTTGACGCTAATAAATCTTGGTTATTCTTAACGGTTGGTGAACTTATTTGATGTTCTTTTTGATTTTGAAAAGAACTATTTATTAAATTTTTGTTGAATTTATGTGGTCTTTCATTCCCATCATCTTGTGATGAATTGTAATTGATATCCCAATCGTATTTTATTTGTTCTGATATAGTTTTTTCTGAGCTACAACTTCCCAATATCACTAAAGAACACATAAATACTATAAGTTTCTTCATTTTGTTAGTTTTAAACCATTAAAGTAAGAAAAAGTTGACATAGTTAAGAAGGCAAAGGGAGGGGTTAGATAATTAAAACAATCTAGCACAATAAATTAAATTTTTTTTAAAAATTTAAGAAAACCACTTATGAGTTCCAAAATAATTTTTGGGTACTTCCTCATTATTTTCTAAATAGTATTTCAATCCAGAAATAACTGAAAATAAATAATTATACAATTTTGGTTTAATAATTAACTTGAAAGGTAGAAAAGAAATAATTTTAGGATACTTAGAAAGTAAGTGTGGATATACTGTGATAGATAATGTACAAT
>JAYNHP010000071.1:0-7111 GCA_038108155.1 Flavobacteriales bacterium
TAAAATCCAACAGTTAATTGATCATCATGTCACATTTGAGGAGTTTTTTCAAAAATCATCACTTCATCCAAATGCTAATTTAATCAAGGGTGTAATATGCGGATATAGTGTAGAAGAGATTGAAAATCCTTTAACCCAGAAGGTGAGATACCTAGATAAATTAGTAGATGAATTAGCTAAAGGAAAAGCAATAGATAAAATATTAAGAACAATTTAAAAGCCTAGGCCTTTAACGAATGAAATTCAATTTTATAATATCTACTGTAAAAAATTCTACTAAATATTATTGCTTTATTGTAATTATCTTTTTATCCATTTCTTGTAATAAAACTAATGGTTATGAAAATTTAAATACTTTAATTGAAAAAGAATGGAACTTATTTTCAAGAGAAAAAATAATATTAATATTATTGAAAACTGCGATTTAGATGATAAATTATTGTTTTAAAATAGTTTTTCATTCATCTATCATTTTGGTGTTTTAAATTGCTTTGAAAATGAGAACAAAAAAACTGGTTTAAAATGGAAAATAGTAGATAATCACACAACTTTAAGACTGAAATTTTAGATAAACCAAAGTTATCCAAAGAGTGTTTTAATTGAATATTGGAAAATTATTGAAATTAACGATTCTCTACTTATTTTAGAAGACGCTTTTGCTGAGGATAACGGTCAAAAGCCAGAAATTAGGATTTATAAAAATTAAAATGATATATAATTATAACTTAACAATCGTAATTGTGAGATTTTAAAATTCCTTATTAAAAATATTGTTATGAAATTTGTAATAAATATTCTTGCCATATTATTTGGTTGGTTTTTAGGAAGTATAATTAATTTGGGATTAATCCAATTAGGTCATAAACTATTTCCTATTGTTGGATTAGATCCAAATGACATGGTTGCTTTAGAGCAGTTAATGCCAACTTTAGAATTTGAGTTTTTTATTTTTCCATTTTTAGCTCACGCTCTGGGAACATTAGTTGGAGCAACAACTACAGGTTTTATAGCTATAAATCATAAAATGAAATTTTCACTTGGAATTGGAGTTCTTTTTCTAATTGGTGGTATAACTGTAAATTATATGCTGCCAGGTCCTATTTATTTTGCAATAGTTGATATTGTTTTAGCTTACATTCCGATGGCATGGATAGGTGGAAAGATAGTTGCAAGAAAAAAAGATTAAAATTTTTCCAAAATTTAATTTTAATGAGTAAGCTTTATTACACTAAAAACTGCTAAATACTTTTGTTAATTATGTCTGTTCAGTTATTAAAGAAATTTATAAATAATAGATATTGGAGTGAAATAAATATTGAAGAAATAAAATTATTCCTAGATTCAGAAGAATCTATATTCAATAAAATGGTCTGTTTATCCATGAAAAATGAAAAAAATTATTCGTGGAGAGCAGCTTGGTTATTATCTCGTTCTATGACCAAAAATGATCCAAGATGTAGACCATTTATTCTGAAAATAATTAAATCAATCCCTGAAAAAGAAGCAGGACATCAGAGGGAACTTTTAAAAATTATTAATAAATTTAATTGGACAAAAAAACAAGAAGGAATTCTATTTGATATTTGTGTAAAGTTGTGGATAGATATAAAAGTAAAGTCTGGAACACGATATTATGCTATGGAAATATTATTGAAAATTTCTAAGAAATATCCTGAATTAAAAAATGAAATAAATTATTTATTTGAAGATAATTATCTAAAGAATTTAAGCCCTGGAATCAGATCTAATCTTCTTTAAAAAGTCAATAAAGAAATTTAATATCAGAATTTTTAAAAGAATTATATAATGATACCCAAAGGACAGATTTGGAACTTTTTAATATTGTTTTCAGAAAACTATTTCTTTAATTTATAAACTATATATCTGAACCAACTAAACAATGTTTAAGATCATGAAGTATGTATTTTATTCATTATTAATATTCTTTATTGTAGCATGCAACAGTAAAAAAAGATCTATTAATTATGAAGAGGTCAACTATAAAGTGGAATACAAAGGCGCATTGAAAAACATGATGCAAAAAGGAGATATATCTGCGAAGGTCGACTTAAAAGAAATAGAGAACTTGGAAAATATTTACGCTTTAGGCGCACTAGAAAACCTGAAAGGAGAGATTCAAATATTTGACAGTAAGCCATTTAACACCATGGTCACAGACAGTGTTTTAACCTTTGATAATTCATTCAACAAAAAAGCTACACTTCTCGTATTTGCTTCAATAAACAAATGGAAATCAATTAGTATTCCGACAGCTGTTGTGAGTCATGAACAACTGGAAAAATATATTGAACAAGAAGCAAAGAAAAATCAAATTGATACTGATAAACCATTTCCTTTTTTGATGGAGGGATCTCCTAAGTCAATTGACTGGCATGTAATAAACTGGAATACTTATGATACTGTACATTCACATGATAAACATATAAGTTCTGGACTAAATGGATCTATAAAGAATAAACCAGTTAAAATATTAGGATTCTATTCAAGCTCTCATCATGCTATTTTTACACACCACACAACTAACATGCACATGCATGTGAAAACACTTGATAATAGTTTAGCTGGACATTTAGATGAAATAATTTTAGGGAAAGGGATGATATTTAAATTGCCTGACAATAGCCCAACTTCTTATGTAAATTAAAGCCTTTTTCTTATGTAAGATTACTAATTGGATCTAAAAGGAGAGATTTCGAACTTTTTAAATTGTGTTTTGAAAATAATTATTCGTTTTATTTATAAATTTAAATAGCAACCAAATAAAAAAATAAACGAAATAAGTAAATTTTCCTTTTGTAGATAATTAGAGAAATATTATGAAAAAAATATTATTAAAAATACTTATTCTAATTAATTGTTTTTCTACAAATGCCCAAACTTCTCCCCAAATTGATAGTTTGTTCAGAAACTGTTATACTGTATTTGAGTTGGAACGGCTCCCTAATGGGATGTATAGGGATTCAAAACTTTTAAATGGGACAGATTATCATCCTATATCCATTGCCAATACTGGAATGGGGCTTATTTCTCTTTGCATTGCAGATTCAATGGGATGGATAAACAATGCTGAACAACTTGCTTTAGAAAGCTTAAAGACAGCTACCGGAAATACACTTGGTTTTATTCCTGATAGAACTTCAAATGGGTATTATCGTCACTTTATGGATGTTAATACAGGTGCACAAGCTTGGAGTTCTGAATACAGTACCATTGACACAGATATTTTAGTATGTGGAGCTCTATTTTGTATGAAATATTTTGATAGCCCTAGTATTACCCAGTATGCATTGGAGCTATGGAATTCTATAGATTTTGATGCTGCAATTGCAAATACAACAACAGGACAAATTTATTTATCTATGAACTCTGATGGAAGTGGAGTTTCAAACTCTTTAACATCTCCATACAACGAATACATGATTGTAGCTTGGCTTGCAAAAAATTATTCTTTTGACAGTAATAGTCCTGGAAATATTCTTTGGGATAATCATTACAGTTCAACAACTTCATTAAGTTCTATAACTTACAATGGACATTCAGTTCTTTCTGATAATGGTACATTTTTTTTATCCTCATTTACTCACCAGTTCAATTATTACCTATGTAACTATTTCACCACCTCAAATATATATTTAACTTATTTTGAAAATTCTCAAAAAGCAGATGTTTCTTGGTGGACGACCACAGGGTCTAATTATTATGAATGGGGATTAGGTGCAGGAAGTGCTATAACTAGTTCTTATCATGCTGATGCAATCAACAACAATACAGATACAATTGTTTCTCCTCAAATAATTGCAGGATATATTCCTATTAATCCAGATGGTAAAAATGATTTGATTAGTTTGTGGGATAATAATTTGGGGAAATATACACTTCCAACATTAAATAATGATCTAATTCTTTGGAGATACAGTAAGTCTAATACTACATGGGTGCCAAATGAGATTACTGGAGTTGATCACTCAACAATGCTATTTGGTTTATCAACATTGCCAGAGTACTTAGGAACTAATTTCTTTTCAATCAATAATGACTTTTTTCCATTACCAACATTGAATCTAAAAGAACACAATGTTCTGCAGAACATAATTATCTTTCCTAATCCAACTTCAGATCGTTTAAATATTCATATTGGAGGTTTGAATAATCAAGATTTAGAGGTTGAATTACTAGATCTTCAAGGAAAAATAATCCAAAGAACTATTATAAATAAAGGACAAACTATTGGTAATTTTGATATTCAAAATGTATATTCTGGAGTATATTTTGTTAAGTTTTCTTATAATGGTAAGAACCTATCACGAAAAATAATAATTGAGAAGTAAATTTACTACCACCTTCTAGAGATTTAATTATGGAGAGTTGTTTTTTAAAAAAAACAATAGCAAACAAGGTATATAGTGTATATCCCTGTGGATACATACCACAGATTAGACCCTTGATAAAAAATCTACATTAATGTAATCAAACATTTTAAGTTAAAAAACGTGTTGAAGGAGTTGAAAAAAGGTTAAATTTGAGCCATCATGAGAAAAACTTCTTTCTGTATTCTTCTAATACTTAATATTAGCTTAATCGGACAAACAAAAGATAAGTTTAAAAATCTTTTTACGTTAGAAAATTTACCCTCAATTAATGTGAGTTCATGGTTAGGCATCCCTGCATATTTTAATAAAGAAGATTCGGAGTATTCGTATTCTGTGGCTATTATGTCAACTCATCCGCTTCCAACACCAGTTTATGGTATTGAATCCAGAAATTCTGGACCAATAGGAGTAAATATAGACATGTTTATAAATGAAAAATTAAGTGTGGGTTTTAGTTATGTAAATAATCGTTTTTCTTATAGCTCAATGAAAGATGCGATTAATATACATAATGGAAATTTAACCACATTTAATTATAATTTCAAAGCCAAAAAAAAGAGATACCATTTGAGGGGTTGTTATCACTTTTATAAGAAAGAAAATATATCATTATATGGTGGGGGTGCTGTTGGTTTTGGTTCTAATTTTTTAGAATTTACTTCTGATGATAATGAGGTATATGGGGACTCTCCAATCAACATGATAAGTGATGGCGAAAGAATTTCTATATCATCTCGATTTTTTGCAGGTTTTTCTTATAAAATTTATAAAAATATCAGCGCTTTCTCAGAACTAGGTCTTACATATGATAAAGATGCCTTTTTAGGTCTTTTTAGAATCGGAATTCAAGCTTCTATCAATTAAAAAGTGGATCCAAAGGGGCAGATTTCATACACTTAACGTTAAGATTTAAAATGATTAATTCGATTTATAATTTAAAATAAGCTTTAGTTTTTGTAAATTTTTATTTGAACTGAATCGTTAATATAAGATGCTCTATACATACCCTTGGTATTAAATTCCATTACCGTATTTAAGTTTGTGTCAATTCCGATTACTCCTCCTGTACCCCCCATTCTTTTTAATTTTTCTTGTATAACTTTTGTTGCAGCTTCTTTAAGTGAAAGATTTTGATATTCCATAATTGCAGAAATATCATAAGCTATAACCCCTCTTATAAAAAATTCTCCCCAACCAGTAGAAGAAATTGCACAAGTCTTATTATTTGCATATGTACCTGCACCTATAATTGGAGAGTCTCCTATTCTACCCCACTTTTTATTAGTCATTCCTCCGGTTGAAGTACCTGCACATAGATTGCCATATTTATCTAAAGCTACTGCGCCAACGGTACCATACTTTTCATTTTTAATAGTTTTCGCCAAGGAACGATATCTGCTTTCTGTATAGAAATACGAAGAGTCAACTATTTTTAAACCTTGAAACCTAGCAAAATTTTCTGCTCCTTCGTTAGAAAGCATGACGTGTTCTGATTGGTTCATAACAGCTAAGGCTAGTGAAATAGGATTTTTCACATTAGTCACACCAGAAACAGCACCTGCATTAAGAGATTTCCCGCACATAATAGAAGCATCCATCTCATTTTTTTTTCTATTGGAAAAAACAGACCCTTTTCCTGCATTAAATAGTGGAGAATTTTCTAGAACAATTATAGATTTTTCAACAGCATCAATACTCGATCCTCCATTACTTAAAATTTCATAACCAACGTTGATAGCCTCTTTTAGTTTTGCTTTATATTGTTTTTCTTTTTCATCGGACATATTTTTCTTTAAAATAGTCCCCGCCCCTCCGTGAATTACAATACCAAATTTATTTTCTAAGTCATCTTTTTTATTGAGATTTTGATTTTCTGCACAACCTAATACTGTTGTAACAATAATAAAAATAAAAATCCTAGAAAAGTATATGTTCATTTGAAAGATTTAATAGTTTTTAGAATATAGTAATTAATCGTCAATTTAAAATATCTCGCGACTATCTACTTTTAAACAAGAGATGAAAAAGTGGACCCAGAGGGCTTCGAACCTTACTTGTAACTTGTTTATTTCTAGTTAGTTACAAATTAAAAAATCTGGAGGTCAAACATAGGTCAAACATTTTAAGTCGCTAAATGTGCTTATTTAACTCTATTAATCTATTAAATAAAATTATCAAGGAACTAAATATAATTAGTTTATCGTTACGTTAGCGGTAATTAAACCTTTACAATAAAACAGAGTCTAACAATATGATTAGATTAAAATAAATTTTAAAAAAATAGCTTTTTTATCGGTTTTGGAGATATTATTGATTACAGGTTGTCAATAATATTTACAGCACTTGCTCTGTGGTTAAAGTAACATAAGCAAACCATTGTAAGAAATTAAAAAAGACAAAAAATATGAGAAGAAAAATCCTAGTTTCAGCAATAACAATTTTATCTTTTTTTACAAGTGCCAAATCACAAGATACTCTTGTGTCAGCATTTTTTGGACTTGATAATGCACTACCAAGTCTATTGTGTAATCAACTAGGAAGTCTTTTAGATGGTATGCCTGTTAATTTTAGATTCCCACTAGATTCATCCAGTTTATCGGAAACTGATTTTGAAGTTGTAGATAGCCTTGGAAATATACACATCCCAATGTGTGCTGTTTTAGCACCAGCAAATGAAAACGGAGAAAATCGAACTGTGCTTCTGTTAGGTGAATTTGGCA
>JAYNHP010000072.1:0-3135 GCA_038108155.1 Flavobacteriales bacterium
TTAGTTTGATTATTGTATACTTGAAAAGTACTCAAAAATATTTATTTAATAGCTCTAGCTTACTATGAAAAATTATTAAAATGAAAAAAATTTACTCATATACATTATTATTATTTACACTACTTTTTGGCCAACTAAGTTCACAAGACACTACTCTTGTTCTAAGCTCTAATAGCTTAACACTTTCAAGCTGTGATGGGGATTCAGCAACATTGACTGCTGGGGTAGTTGCAGCTTATTATGGAACTGGTGCTGATGGTGATATTTTATTTTCATCAGGAACAAACTATTCAGATGGTATAAGATCAACAGTTACTGGATCAAACAGTTCAGGCTCTTCAACCTTGGAATTAGATTCTATTGCAGGACTCGCAGTTAACGATGAAATTTTAATAATAACTATGCAAGATGACAACACTTCTAATAACAGTGTTGGAACTTTTGAATTTAAGGTTATTAGCTCAATAAGTTCAAACACTTTAACTTTTACTGAGAGTTTGTTAAACGATTATAATGCTTCTTCAACAGTTAAACACCAGGTAATTAAAGTGCCTAATTACAATAATGTAACTATTAGTTCTGGCGCAACACTTACTGCTCATCCTTGGGACGGAAGTACTGGCGGAATAGTTTGTTTTAGAGCAACTGGACAAGTTAGTAATTCAGGGAGCATTACTGCTAGTGCAATTGGATACAGAGGTGTAGGTCATGCCAGTTCAATTTCTGGAAATCAACATTACAGAAATATGAATGGAGCCCAAGGTGAAGGAATTTACGGAATTGGTTTCCAAGGAGGCTCTTCGAATGGTTCCAATTCAACTGTATGGAATGGTGCAAACGGAAATGGTGGTGGCGGTGGAACAGGTAGACAAGATGCAGCAGGTGGTGGCGGTGGAGGATATGCTAATACTGGTAATGATGGAGGATCACAGTCGGGTCATACAGGTGGTAGCGGTGGAAATGTTGTTGGAATTGCTGATCTATCTAAACTTATATTTGGTGGCGCTGGAGGCGAAGGCGGTGCTGATGAAGATGGTCACTTACCAGGAAAAGGCGGAAATGGAGGAGGAATTATTTTCATTTCAGCTGGTTCATTAGTTAATTCTGGAACAATTTCTTCTGATGGAGAAGACGCAGGTAACGGAACGAATAATAATCCAAACGGATCCAATGGTAGTGGATGTGGTATGGGTGGTGGTGGCGGTGGAGCTGGTGGCTCTATTTTCATATCTTCAATAGTAACTAATAGTGGTTCAATTACTGCAGACAAGGGAAATAGAGGAACAAATAATGGTTGTGGCCAATGGGGGGGTTGGGGTAGTGATGGAAGAATAGCTATAGCTAGTCCAGGCTCAAGTTTTCCAACAACAAGTCCTGTTGCTAATGAAGCATCTTTACCAGTTATTTCTGGTTATACTTATGCATGGTCTGATGGTTCTTCTAATAACACTTTATTAGTTTCTCCTAATGTTACAACAACATATTCTGTCACTGCAACTAGCGGCAGCTCTACTTTAACAAAAGATTTAACAATAACTGTTCTTCAAAACCCATCTGTTCCAGACATAAACGACGTAAGTCACTGTCCTGGAACTTTTACTTTTTCAGCCCCTGTGGATTCAGGTGCAACTTTAGTTTGGTACTCAAGCGCCAACGATTCAATTCCTATTTATTATGGTAATACATTTACAACCGGAACTTTAAGTACAGATTCTACTTTTTACTACTCTTCTATTGCTGGGAATTCAGCACCAGTTGGAGACTTTGCTGATGCACCTGTAGAGATAGCAGTTGGCTTAAGAAAATTAATAGGTAGTTATAATGGTAATGCAATAAAACTCAGAAGGTCTAGTGACAATGCAGAACAAGATTTTGGATTTACTTCGAATGGAGAACTTGATGTTACTGCAATACAAACCTGGCTTGGTTCTTCTACAGGTTATGTTAAGACAATATATGACCAAAGTGGAAATTCTAGAGATTTTACCCATAGTACTACATCTAGACAACCTGAGCTATTAATTAGCGGAGTTAATTCTATGCCTACATTAAACTTTACGTCATCCAATCAATTACGGATGACATCAAATGTGCTTTCATGGCCGTTAACCATTATTGGAACTGCACAATTAACAAACAATAATTGCGGTAGAGTTTTTGGAGGCTCTGGTGGCAATTTTCTTCATGGTTTTTATTCAAACATTATAAATCGATTCCACTATGATACCTGGCTTTTAAACTCAGGGACACATAATGTTAATGCAACAAATTCAATACCTTACATAGTCTCGTCTATAAATCCATCACAAAATTCACATTCATTTTATAGTAATGGTAATTTTTTACAAACTGTAAATTCGAATGGGAATGCGCCAAATGGTTTTACTTTGAATGGGCATGGTAATGGTAGTCAATTATCCAACGTTAAAATTTTAGAATTAATTATATATGGTGCAGCCATAACAGTTGACGAGTTAAATGCAGTTGAAAGTAACATTGCTGAAAGATATGGAGTGCCTTATTCCGGCGCGACCAGTTCTGTTGGCGGCATATATAATTTAGGAATTTATTGTGGTGAAAACCCTAATAGAAAAAGTGTTTCTGCAATTGTTGATGCAACACTAACTGAAGATGCAACTTTTAGCTATTCAAAAGCTTCATACTGTGCAGGTGATAATAATCCAACTGCAAATGTTGCTGGGACTCTTGGGGGAACATTTACTTCAACAACTGGATTGGCTTTAGACCCTACAACTGGTGCAATTGACTTAGCAAATAGTACAGACGGAACTTATACTGTTACCTACACAACTTCTACAAATACTTGTGGAGCAACTAGTACATTTGATATTGTTATAAGCTCTCAATCTTTACCTACAGTAGATGCTGGAGCAGATGTTACTATATGTGATGGTGGTTCAGTAACACTATCAGGATCAGGTGCTGTGACATACTCTTGGGATAACAATGTCTCTGACGGAGTTTCTTTCTCTCCAACTGCTACTGCTACTTACACGGTTACTGGTACAGATGCTAATGGGTGCTCAAATACAGATGCAGTAGATGTTACGGTTAATGCCTTACCTACAGTAGATGCTGGAGCAGATGTTACTATATGTGATGGTGGTTCAGTAA
>JAYNHP010000072.1:3235-5438 GCA_038108155.1 Flavobacteriales bacterium
CTGGTACAGATGCTAATGGGTGCTCAAATACAGATGCAGTAGATGTTACGGTTAACCTTATCTACTATAATCTTCTAAATATTACAACTTGTTCAGGTGATAGTGTTTATGCTGGTGGAAATTACCAAACTACTAGTGGTATTTATGTAGATTCTCTTCAATCTACCGATGGATGTGATAGTATTGTAGAAACTACTTTGACAATTTCTTCCCAAATTATAGCCAATCTTTCTGTCTCTGTTTGCTATGGAGATAGCGCATTAATTAATGGAAGCTATCAAGCTGCAAGCGGAATATTTTATGATACTACTATAAATGCTTCTGGATGCGACAGTGTTACTGTCACTAGTTTTACAGTTGATAATTTAATAAGTAGTAGTGCTTCAGCTGAAATATGTTCCGGAGATAGTTTGTTCATTGGAGGTGCTTATCAATCTACCGCTGGTAATTATGTTGATACTTTTTCTGCAGTTTCAGGGTGTGACAGTTTAGTGACTACTACTCTTACAGTGAATACGGCTTCATCTTCTACGGATACTCATCAAGCTGCCTGTGACTTTACTTGGATAGACGGGATTACTTATACTGCTTCTAATAGCACCGCTACTTTCATCACATCGAATGCTTTAGGTTGTGATAGTGTGGTTACTTTAGATCTTACGATCAATCCTATTATCGCAACTATTGCACAAAACGGAAATGATATTGAAGCTACAGCCTCTAACGGTACAGCCCCTTATTATTATGAATGGAATACAGGTGAAACAACTGCTACTATAACTCCAAATGTTAATGGCCCATACTGGGTTGTAGTAAGTGATGCTGATACATGCTACTCTGATACCGCTTCATTCGATGTAACATTTGTTAGTGGAACAGGAATAAAAACTATAAATGATATTCTAAGTATTTATCCAAACCCAACTAATGAAAACGTAATAATCTCGATAGATAATTATTATGGAAATATTAAAACTGAGGTTTTTGATTTAATTGGAAATAAATTACAAACTACCAGCAAAATTTCTATTAGTTTAAGAGATTATTCTAAAGGTATTTATATTCTAAAAGTTACTTATGGTAATATAGTTGAGGAGATTAAAGTTATTAAAGAGTAACCTCCCTTTGCTTTCTTAACTAAGTCAACTTTTGTTCTGTTTTTGTACTGTATTTGTGCTGTATTCTCACTGTTCTTTCGCTGTATTTATCAACTTTGAAAAAGATTGATTAATCAAAGTTCTCGCTGTTATTTTTAATTAAGATTATTTAATAATTTATATAAATATTGATAACTAATTAATCAAATTCTATTAAACTTATAATACTTGCTTTGTATTTTTTAATGATGAAACCTAAAATAAATATTATAGAAGTTGATAAATCAATCATTCTATTCATTGCTATAGATAAATTATCTAATGAAGTAGTAGGACGATGTTCTCTTAAATTGAGAGAAAATAAGACCATTAGGTATCAAGATGCATTAGTAGATGAAAAACACCGAGGAAAAGGTATTTATAAACATCTTTTTTACTCAAGAGAAAGATATGTAAGGAAAAAATTTAAAAATCATGTTATTGAATCTTATTGTAAGGATTCAACTATAAATATGTTTTTAGAAAATGGTTTTAATATAGATTCTAAACTTTATTTAGTAAAAAAGGACAGAGTAGCTATGAGAGTCAATATGAAAGCAGTTTGAATAGCACTTGATTTCAATCATAGAATTTGCTTAATTTCATTCAAGAGCTTATATTGAGATTCATTAAGATTATTGAACATTACATCTTGTAACATGATACTTCTATTATTTTCGTTAATGGACCAAGATTTTGGTTTTAAAATCTTTTTATTTTCATAGTCAATGGTTTCTAATAAATATCTTAGAGCATTTAGCCTAGCAGTCATTTTGTTATTTGCATTAATTACAATCCATGGTGCGGCTTTATAAGATGTTTTTTCAAATGTCTTTTCTTTAAAATAAGTATATCTATCCCAGCTCGAAACTGAAAGCAAATCATTAGGTGACAATTTCCAATACTTTAAAGAATGATTTTTTCTAATATAAAATCTTTTTTGTTGAGTTGGTTTATTTATTGACAAGTATATCTTTATTAACAAAAGTCCATTCTTGATCTGCTTCTTCTCCCAATCACATACTTTTCTCATAAAGTAATTGTATTGATTGTATGAACAATAACCC
>JAYNHP010000072.1:5448-7058 GCA_038108155.1 Flavobacteriales bacterium
TGGTAGGTTGGATCATAGATCTTGAATACCAAGATCTATCATAAAAAACAATTTCACCCTTTTTAGGTAATGTTTTTTTATATGTATTAAACCAAGAATTATTTTGTTTTTTTGTTGGAGTACCAATTTCAACAACTCTGAAATGAGCTGTCATAAGATGTTCCACTATCCTCTTAATAGCTGATCCTTTTCCAGCTGCATCTCTACCTTCAAATACTACTGCAACTTTAAGTTTTTTTTTAAGAATCCATTCTTGGAGTTTTAGTAGCTCTACTTGTAAACGGTACTTTTCTTTAAGATACTGCTTATTATTAATATCTCTGAAAGCGTTAAAATATTTAACTGACACACAGCAAACAAACTAAAAAATTATGAAACTAACTTTAACTTACTATTAAGTTTATGTAAGTGATAATCAAATACTGGAATGATGTATTTTCTAGATTGTGATAAATAGAATTCGATGTTAGAAAAATCTACCCAAATTGCTTCTTCAATTCCTTCATCATGTTGAGGAATTAAATTACTTTCATTTCCTTCATAATTCATTAAAAACCAAGCAGCTCTTTTGTTGGATACTGTTCCTTTTACAAATGATCTGTATCCGGTTGATAATAATGGTTTAATGATAGATAGTTTATTAATATCTAATCCTGTTTCCTCAACTACTTCCCTAATAGCAGCTTCTTCTAAATTTTCACCATCATCTAGTTTCCCTTTTGGAAGATCCCACTTATTTTTTCTGTAAATAAATAATACTTTATTGTTATTATTAATTACTAAACCGCCAGCGGTGATTAGATTTCTAGGAACATTTTCTATTGATTTCACATTACAAAAGAATGTTTAATAGTCAAGTTAAAATCAGCTAATTAAAATAGTTCTAAACATACAGGTGTAAAAAAAATTTAAATCTTAACCCTTGGTTTAAGTTATGGTAACATTAGTAATAGAATCAACAAGATTAAAGATAAAATATAGTATATAGTTTTTTTAATCTTCAATTTTCTAATCATCAAAAAGGACATTTATAATAATCTTATTTGTTAATTACTACTTTTTCAATAAAAGATTTATTTTGAGTTGAAATATTCACAAAGAAAATACCCTTCTCATTGAAAGATTCATTTATAGTGAATTGTTTTGAATTAATTCTAGTAAATGATCTTACTATTTGACCTTGAATATTATATAGTATAATAGATTCTATTTTTTCTTGGCATTCAATTACAAACTGTCCATTGTTCGGATTTGGATATAATCTAAAGTTATTATTTAGGCCTACAATACCTGTATTTGAGATAAAGGTTACATTAAATGATACAGTATCCGTACATCCGTTAATATCTGTTACTATTACCGTATATAATCCGTTTGTGTCTGGTGTAATACTTGATGCGGTTTCTCCTGTATTCCATAAATAATTTACTCCTCCACTTGCAACTAGATTCCCAGAAATGGTATCTATTGCAGCTGAAATATTAAAGATTGTTAGGTCTAATGTTATAATACTATCACATCCAAAAGAATTACTTAATGTATCGCTGTAAACACCAGAATTACTATACACTATATTATTCCATAAGTAGCTATTACACGATGAGTCAGTA
>JAYNHP010000073.1:0-7004 GCA_038108155.1 Flavobacteriales bacterium
TATAACTTCACTTGCAGATCCACAAGTATTAAATGCACTAATTTCATAGTCGTGAGTTCCTGGAGATAAATTTATCATTGAGGAAAACACACCATTATTCACATTAAAATTAAATCCTTGAGAAGCTACACCATCAATTTTAAATATTACGTTTTGTGTATTATTAATTACTGCACTAATAAATCCTCTAGAACTACTAGCTGTTACATTATTGCTATTGGGACTTTTTAAATGGATAATAGGATTCTTACATTCAATTGGTGCATATTCTATTGAGACTACACTCTCATCTTTTCCATCATTATTAAATGCTTTGATGTTGAAAACGTTTATTCCATTTTGCAATTGGAGTTCACATTGAAAATCATCAAAATAAGTATCAAATAAAAAGTTTTTTACAGTATTTCCGTTCATAGTCACACTTACGTTGTTAGAATTCTCAACGTTTTGAATTTGTCCACTTATCAAAATCATTTTATTATTGGTATTAAATCTTGGACTAGTTGGGTATGAAACTACAATTTTAGGGGGTTTGTTGGGATTTGCCTTTCTCACATATTCTATAATTGTTTCATCAGTATCAGCTCCTAGAGAATTTTCGCCTCTAACGATAACTCTATTTTTTCCTTCTTTAAGCATCACATTATTCGCTTGAAAGCTATTTCCTAAAAATTGGAAGCTATTTAATTGGGCACCATTGACAATAAATGATACATTGCTCTTATGTTCTACATTTAGTATTGTAGCCGAGATGTTTACATAAACTGAAGAGGTTCTGTATGGATTTACATTTGGCTTGGTTATATTTACTACAGGTTTAGCACTTACTGAAGGCACGATTACTGGTTTTACAACCTCACTTGGGTTGTATATAACAAGAATCTCGTCAGTAGCACTTCCTTGATTATTTTGTCCTTTAATTATAATTTTATTTTCTCCCTTTATTAATGCTACGTTAGATGCAGTAAATGTGTTTCCAGTAAAATTAAAACTCCTTAATGAACGACCATTTACATAAAATGTGATGTTGTTTTTACCTACAACGTTCAATATATTGGCATCAACTTTTATAAACCTAGATTGAGCCTCTGAAGGGCTTTTACTTGGGCTAGTAAATCTCACTATAGGAACAGGAAATGTTGGGGGTTTATAAATAATAATAGTTTCATCAAAACTAGAGCCTTGGTTATTGGCCCCAACAATTTTTATATAATTCTTTCCTGTTTTAAGCAATACTCCAACTGCTTCAAATTTATTTCTAGAAAATGAAAAGTTTGTGGTTTTAATATTATTGACATAAAATAAAATATCACCACTGTTTAATACGTTAAAAATATCAGCATATATATTGGTTTTGTTATTATTTGAAACGTAGGGGTTTTGGTCCGGACTAGTTATATTTACTAATGGTTTTGGTAGTAAAGAATTATTGAAGATTATGGTTACATTGTCCTCTGCTAATCCTACGCTATTTTTCCCTACAATTCGTATTGTATTATTGCCTGGAAATAAGCTTATTGATTTTGCTTCAAATTGTGTTGCTGAAAAATCAAATTCATAAGATCTTTTCCCGTTAATATAAAATTCAATATTGTATTTATTTTCTACATTTAAAATAGTAGCCCTAAGGTTTGTAGTTGAGTTAAGCGAATTGTAAGGGTTAGTATAAGGAGTTGTAATATCTACCATTGGCTTGGGGAGGGAAGAGGTATAAAAAATAATAGTCTCATCACTACTGTACCCGTAATTATTGGAAGCAGAAATTTGAAATATATTGTTGCCGTTATTTAATGGGATGTTATTAGCGCTAAAGTATTCACCATTGAAAGAGAAGTTATAAATTCTTTCTCCATTTATTTTAAATGTTATTTGACTTCTATCTTGAATATTTAGAATAGAGGCATGAATAGCGGAATATGGAGAACTAGAAACATGTGGAGAGTTATTTGGCACTGTGATTTTTACAGTCGGTGGCTCTTGCAAAGATGGAGGATTATAATATATAGTAGTTGTTTTAAAATCACTTCCAAACTGGTTAATTCCTCGGACTCTAACAATGTTTTCTCCCGGGGATAAATTTATGTTAGAATATAGAATATCATTTTTAAAACTGTAATTTTTAGATGGATATCCATTTACTGAAAATTCAATATCCGACCTAGGTAAATATTCTCTATTTGAAATTTCACTTATATTATTGAGTTCTTTATTCTCAAATCTTATCTTTTGAGTGTTGAAGTAATATCCTGTTGAGGCAGTATATCCGTAATAAACCGAACTAGAGCCTCCAAAATATTTATTTGCAAGATCTCCAACGACTTTACCAGCATAATAACCATCAAGGGTGTAGGTTAATGTTTGAGTATATACATTCCAATTGATTTCTATTGTGTGCCAGCTCCCATCTTCTAAATTAGAAAAACTAATATCAGAAGATATTTTATCATTTATATTTTCAGTTCTCCAAATCGATGTATGATCATTAGAAGTTTCATCAACATCACTATTAAAATAAGTATCGATTTCTAATACTAGCCCATTTCTAATATTCCCCGCACCAATATATTTACCGTTTTGACCAATTGCACTAACACCCCTTGGATCGTTATGAAAAACCATTGCTATTCCATCTGCTCCTGCATTATCAAAACCTCCAAGTTTAGCATCAAACTTTAGTTTAAAGTCCTTAGAAAAATCAATTTTATTATATGTAAATGCATTACCTGATTGAGTCTGGTTATCGCTAGTGAGAATAAATTCATTATCAGTTATTTTTTTTGCATCGCCGTTTAGCCTAAACACGTTTGCTACATCACTAGAAATAAAATTGTTTCTAGAAAAAGTATTGTCTTCCAGATTTAAAATGGAATTTGAAAAATTTATTGTTGGTAATTCAGTGGTATAATAATTGTTACTTGGATTCACCCTTTCCACAATAGGCGGCCTACCTTGATTTATCGGAGGAGTACTATTGATTGGCGCTGGATTTTCAGGTAGATACTGGATATTTTGTGATGAAGTTTGTTTAGAAGAAGAAATATCAAAATTAAGTTTAAGTGCAGTATAGTAATACTTATCATTCAATAAATTATTATCAATTGCATTTATATTGTTCTTTAAAGCGTACGTTATTTTATGCTCAATTCCCATAGACCATCTTTCATTAAATTGATACCCAACTCCAAATCCTAGGGATGGCATAAATCTTAGTCTATTTTTTTCCACTTCAGTTTCAAAATGACCATCACTTAAGTTCTTAAGTTGAATAGCAGTTTGAATGTCTGATTCAAATGTCAAACTACTATAATCATATGGAAACCCATCATCAAAAACACTATTAGATGTTCCATTTAAAATATCTCTATAAACATCATAGCGTGTTATTCCTATTCCACCAAAACCATATATTATCCAACCTGTTTTTTCTCTTAATTTATTTAAAGTCAATACACCTTCAAATGTAAATTCGTTAAATTTCATTTGGTAATTATTGTATGAGTAGATAGAATCATCATTAAAGCTAGGGGCTAATGAAGAATAAAACCCGTTGGGGTCAGCAAATGAGTCAGCGATTGGAACCCACCCAGTATTTTCTCCTTTCAGGTATCTGAATCTCAAATCAAAAGAGAAAAATTTATCCTCTTTTTCATAAATAGATTTCCCAAAAGTAAGTCCTCTTGTGTAACCAGCAAATGGTGTACTATATGCAGTATCAAAACTATTTGTATATTTTTCTAATATTTGCCAGCTCCCACCTAAATTAAACCCTAAATCCCACCCACTATCATTTGTGTAATTAACATATTGAGCTACTGAAATATTGGTTACAAAAACTATTATATATAAAAATATGTTTTTCATCATATGTTAGTAAATTTACATATATCGTGCCAAATTAATACATAGCATGATTTAATGTTTTATTATTTTTTAAAAGGCTAATTATATATCGTTGATGTTTAGAAAATTTTTGATACTATTTTCCACCATTTTTTTTGGGAATAATACTTTATTTAGTCAGTTGGGATCTAATAATTTCTTCGAAAATGCACATCATATTTGTTATAAACAACCTCTATCTTCAAACAACAACTTTTCCAATTCCATACATTCTATAAGTAATTATCATTTTGATTCATTAGTCAACTGTATTAATCTTGATAATTCTTCTTGGTATAAATTCTCTACCAATAGTAATGGAGGTCCCGTGGATGTTTTAATCAACCAAATAACATGTTTAGGAGATTCTAATATCATATTTCAAAACAGCATTGAGGTTGTTTTTATCTATGCAGATTTGAATTTACCTACAGAATTTTTTGAAATAATAGACTATTGTTATACGTTAAATACATCCTTATACTTAACATTGCCAAACCTATTGCCAGACAAAGACTATTATATTTTAATAGATGGGTTCAATTCTCTTGATTCTGTTCCAATTTCAACAACTTGTTCTTATCAAATTGAGATTTCTGGAATAGGAGCCAAGCCAAGTATTGATGCTGGTGAAGACATTTTTGTCCTACCTGGTACTGAAACCCAACTTCAAGGTTCAGGAAATGGCTCCCCTTACTGGTATCCAAGTTTTCTTTTGGACAGTGCAACTTCTTTTTCCCCATATTTCACAGCTAATACAACTACTGACTTACTACTCACCATTACGGATTACAATGGTTGTGAATACCAAGATATTGTTAGAGTATATGTGGAACCCCCTTTGGTTTTTTATAATACCATAACACCAAATAATGACGGGAAAAATGACTTTTGGACAATTAAAAATATCGAAAACTATCCTTTTTGTAAGGTTGAAATTTACAATAAATGGGGACAACAAGTTTATCAAAATGTAGGTTACGGCAATAGTCAAAAATGGGACGGAACTAACAACGGAAAGCCATTATCGTCTGGAACCTATTTTTATATATTAGACAATGGCTCTGGTATCAATAGTGAGATTTTTAAAGGAACAATAAATTTATTGAGGTGAAAAAACTTTTTTTTATTACTGTTGTTTTTTATTCTTTAAGCTATCAAGGACAACAGACTCTACAATATTCAAATTATTTAGAAAATTCTTTTTATCTAAACCCTGCAGTAGCTCATTTGGGAAATAAAAGTTTAAATATCATCTATAGAAATCAGTGGATTGGGTTTGAAGGCTCTCCAAAAACTACTTTTCTTAGCTATCAGTCATCTTTCTCACACAAAAAAGATGTCAAATCTTCTTCATTTTCAAATTTTGGTGGATTTCTTCAAAATGAAAATATTGGAGCATTTAGAAGCTTTAAAATTAATATTTCTTACAGTTATTCTTTTCTTTTAAATTCTAATTGGAGATTATCTTTTGGCTCTTTTTTTGGAGTTCAGCAATTGGGATTAGATGTTTCAAATATAACTTTATTTGACTCCAACGATCCAGTAGTTGATGTTTCAAATTTCAGTTTTTTGCCTGACTTTTCTATGGGAGTTGCTCTAACTAATAACAACAATTTTTTTGGGATCAGCGCAAAACAAATTTTTCAAAATAACTGGAAGCAAATTATTAATAGTGACCTATCTCAAAATGAGTCTAGCTTTGTATTTATAGCTGCAAAAAGAATATTTTTAAGAAACGTTGATTTTACTCCAAATGTCATGTTTGATTTCACAGACCAATTTAAACCAAAGCTTATAGCTGGATTAAAAATAACCTACAAACAGTTCATATCCACTGGAATTGCAGTAAGAAATGTTAATTCTGTTTTAGGGCAATTTAAAATTATATTTTCTAATAATTTGCAAATTACCTATGCTCATGATTTTTCTTATTCAAATATATTATTAGGGCCATTAAACTCAAGTGAGTTTATGGTCTCATATATTTCGCCAATCAGAGAAAATAACAAGCATAAAAATATTATTTCTTTCTTTTAGTCCTTTTTTTTGGCAGTTTCGTCTTAATTAACAGTTAATATGTGTTGTTTTCTTATGGTTTTCCAACAATTATTGGTACTTTTCAACAAAAAAACAGAACCTTATAATTTTTCTTGCGTATTAGGGACTACTTAATAAAAGATACTGATCAAATTTTATGAAAATTTTAAGAATATTTTTAGTATTTATTTCAGTTTTTACATTAGGAAATTTATCAGCACAATGGACAGATGATAATTCACAAGCATCTGGAAATGGGTTAGATGTAACTATTGCTGCATTTTTAAATAATGGCTATGCAGTTAGTTGTTTTGGTGGATCAAACGGAGAAATCAGAGCCACTGTTAACACAGGAACTGGCCCATATTATTACGAATGGAGTAATGGTGAAGAGGGTCAAGGTCCATTGTTTAATACAACAACAAATCTATCTGCAGGGACATTTCAAGTAACAGTTTATGATTTAGGGAATGATTTGGGTGGAGGGTTATATGATGAAGTTACTTTAGCAGTTTCTATCTCTTCTCCCCCTGAACTAAGGTTTAAAACATCTGGTTTTGGAGTAAGTCAAACCAATCCTACATGTAGTTATTTAACTGATGGTTCTATAAGTTCAAAAGCTACTGGAGGTATTGGAGGGTATTCTTATTCGTGGGATGATGTTCCTTCAACATTATCAAGAGTAATTACAAACATTGGTCATGGTACACATACTGTAACAGTACAAGATGGGAACTTGTGCTCAGCTCAAAGAATCTATGTAATTGATCAGCCTACCAATGTTTTTCCTAATGTAGTTGTTACCTCACAGGGATGCGGAGCAGGTAATGATGGAGTGTTAACTTCTAATCCTTCTGGTGGCTCTGGTGTTTACTCTACATATTCATGGGTTGACGGAGGGGGTAATAATGTTAGTAATACAAATATTGCATCATCTCTTAGCCCTGGCAATTATACTTTAACAGTAACAGATAATGCAGGGTGTTCTTTTGATACCACTGCAATATTAAATGCACCTATACTAGTTTCAGCTTCTATGGGTGCGCCAACAATGGTTTTATGTAATGGAGGTTCAGATGGAAGTG
>JAYNHP010000074.1:0-7000 GCA_038108155.1 Flavobacteriales bacterium
GAAATATATTATTAAACGTTTATAAATCTACTTATAAAATAATAGACTTCATACTTTTCTTGATAGACAATTTAAACAATTATAAAATGAGTGTTTTTTGGGTATTAAATTGTAGAATTATTATGTTTTTTGCTTTGGATTTATGGGTGTTTTCTGTTAGACCACGCTTGTAAATAATTAAACCATTTAAGAATTTCTTAAATCTGGCCTTGATAATCCATATATTTCAAATAATCTTCACTTCTAAAAAAGCCCCCCCAATTCGCTTTTTGGAAATTTTAAAATCTACCAAATACAATACCTTTACAATATCATCATCATACATATTTAAAGCAACACGAAGATTTTTTTTAAATGTCATTATTTGTTAAACCCAAATTTTATTACTTGAGAGAAAACCCATAAATTAATGCAAAAATCTACTTAGTTAATTCTACTTTATTAGATTTTTTCTTAATTAATATTTTTTTAAGTTTCATTAAAAAAATTGTGTCGTAAAAAAGCAGATATCCACCCTGCAAAATAAGAGAATTGCCATATCCTTTATTCATTGAATATTCAGAATTGTTTTTTTGAGCATTATTTTTAAGTAAAAGACCTGTAACCATATATGCTAAATCCAGACCCATATTTATGATAATATTCTTTTCTGCTTTTTTCTTTTTGTCATACAATGTTTTCATATCCCAAGGCTTTTTACTGTCTTTATTTACAATTATATGACCTAAACCAGCTATACCTAAATTCAATAAATTCCAACTGAAATTCATTTGATGAAAATATTCATTAGTAGATTCAGGACTAAAGAGATTATTTGTAGCTAAAGGACTGTAAACAAGGTTGCCAACAGACCATCCTGAAAGAAGAGACAGAGATTGCTGTTGTTTTTTGTAAAACAAATCGTGAATACTTGTACTATCTTGCGATTTGAAAGTTAATGGTAAATAAAAAACCATCGCTAAAGGAACTATAAACATTATATATTTCATTTAAATTCTTTTAAACAATTTAATATAATTCTTTGATTATAATCTGAAATGTTCATCAATAACTAATTAAATTTTCTTTAAAATAAGCAAAAAAAAAGCCCATCAAATACGACAGGCTCAATCAATGAAATTATTTTAAAGTAATGTTTTAATCTACTCTGACATTAATTGCATTCAACCCTTTTGGGCTTTCCTCAACATCATAACTTACTTTATCACCTTCTTGAATATCTTCAGATAATCCATTCTTGTGTACAAATACGTCTCTCCCGCCATCTTCAGGAATAATGAATCCAAATCCTTTGGCGTTGTTGAAAAATTTAACTGTTCCGTTACTCATAATATTTATTTTAATGAAGCACAAAACTACTATTATTATCTATTAGAAGTGAAAAAAGATTATTTTTTAATTAATAACTATTTGCATGAAATATAATAAACCTGTTATTAGATAGTAATAAAAGCTGTTTTGCCCAGATAAATACCAATTATATTTACTAAAATGAATTAAATTCTTGCTTGATACTTGTGTAGTTTATAATATCTCCCTTCAAGAGAAAGTAATTTGTCATGAGTTCCTTTTTCTACAATCTTACCATTTTCGATAACCAATATTTGATCTGCTTGTCTTATGGTACTTAACCTATGAGCAATAACAAAAGTTGTTCTTCCTTTCATTAATGTTTTTAAACTTTCCTGAATTAGAGATTCACTTTCATTGTCTAGATTGGAAGTAGCTTCATCCAAAATAAGTATTCTTGGATTAGCAATAATCGCACGAGCAATAGTTATTCTTTGGCGTTGTCCCCCGGAAAGCTTCACCCCTCTTTCCCCAATTAGAGTATTTATTCCCTCATCAAATCTTTCTGTAAATTCATGAACATTAGCCGCCCTTACTGCATCTTGTAATTGCTTATCACTTGCTTTAGGATTGGAAAAAAGAATGTTGTCTTTTATGGTTCCTTCAAACAAAAAATCGTCCTGAAGAACTACTCCTAACTTCTTTCTATAACTTGATAACTTAATTTTAGATAAATCAATCCCATCTACTGTTATTTTTCCAGAATTCGGATTTAAAAAAGAAGCGGTTAATCCAGCAATAGTTGACTTCCCAGAACCAGAAGTTCCTACTAGGGCTGTCATTGATCCTTTTTTAGCTTCAAAAGAAATATTGTGAATTACTTCCGAATCTTCTAAATAAGAGAACGAAACATCTTTAAAAATAACTTCTCCATTAATAGAATCCAACTCTATATTTCTTATACTTTCATCTTCTTCAGGACTCATAGACATTATTTCTTCTGTTCTATCCAACCCTGCAAATGCTTCAGTAAATTGACTTCCAATATTTCCTATTTGAATAATTGGTGCTACTAAAAATGCAATCATTGCAGTATAAGAAATAAATTCTCCGTTATCTAAACCTAAATAGCTTCCAATACCCATAACTCCTGCACTTGCCAAGCCAATCATAAGAACACCCGAGCTAGCCATCAAAGCTTGAGCAGTCATACTTTTTTTAACCAGTTGAAAAATTTCATCTACTCCTTTGGAGAAAATACTTAACTCTTGTGCTTCAGCACCAAAACCTTTAATTACTCTAATTCCATTCAAAGACTCTGTCAAACGACCTGAAACTTCAGCACTTTTCCTTCCCCTTTCTCTAAAAATTGGTCGGATATAACCAAATGCTTTTAAAGCAATTAAAGCAAAAAGAGCCATTGGTAAAAGCACAAAAATTGTTAGTTTGAAACTTATTGTTATTAAATATGTAAAAGCGGCTAAAGATGCCATTATACCTCCAATAAGTTGGACAAAACCTGTCCCAACTAAATTTCTCACACCCTCTACATCGGTCATTATTCTTGAAACAAGTGCTCCAGACTTATTGTTGTCAAAATAATTAATTGGAAGAGTAAGTACTTTCTTTTGAACTTTAGTTCTCAGCTCTGCAATAAGATGTTGTGCCTCCACACCTATCAACCTAGTAAGAAGATACGATGTTAAAGAATTAATCAATATTGAGAAAATTACAATTCCTACAATTTGAATAGTCAATTCCATATCTTTTCCGAGAGCATCGTTAACAAAAGTCTTCATTATGATTGGTGTAACTAGCCCGGAAGCTTTACTAATCACTATCAAAAAAAGACCAATGAATAATAATTTTTTTCTTGGCCAGATAATGGTTTTAAATGCTTGTCCAAAAGTTACTTTTCTTTTACTCATACTAATTTTTGATTATTTATCAAATGTATTATTAATAGCATACAATTAATTTGATGTTTCAAAATTAAATATTAAAAATTTCAATTATCCAATGAGTGCATTGTGTTCTTTTGAGTGTATTGATTAGAATTTTGATAAAATCATACCATTCGAAAGACTAAAATTGTTCTGTCGTTTAAGCTATTATACAATCATCAAAAACATCAATAAAGAAAAAGATCTATAGCCAAAATCGAGAATCTGAAAATTAGTTTGGTGTCAATAGTAATTCAGAACTTAAATTGCTATTAATTTGTTCTTTAGAAAAATTTATTTTCCTGTACTTACCATTAAGAAAAAGATTTAGCTGATCATCATAATGGTTACTCCAAAAATTTCCTGAATTACCACTTGGCAAAATAGAATACGAATTTTCGGGACTTCCGATATCAATTAATCTTCTTGTAGATGGCAAGGAAGATACTTTATAATCGTGATTTCCTGGTGTGGACATAGATTTATTAATTACATTATTTCCCCCTGGAATCGAAAATGGACCAAGATTAAATATATAATCCATTGGACTTACCTTCCCCAATGGATGCTCATAGGTAATAGTATGAATATTTCCCCAACCCCAATTATTAATGTCTTCTCCCAATTTATCTTTGATTTCATTTACAGCATTTACAAAACCATTAAAAATAAGCTTGTCTCTTAATTCCTCATTAATAGGAAAAGAATCCACTTGAAAAGGAACTATTTTCTTAAAGATAAAATTTTTAAAAAAATCCCAATGATCTAAATTATTCATGTAAATCCTAAAATAATCTTTCCCCAATGTGGGTTCTAATACCGACTTTAAACCATGATAAATAGTTAATTGAAAAATGCTTGCTGCTTTGGAGTCAACTGGCATATATCCGTCCCATTTTTTTAATAACTCATATGCTTTACTTTCAACGTTTGAAAACTGAACAGCAAAAGGTTTCAAGGCAGTAATTATTTCCATATTAATACTTAATCCAGACAAAAGAAAATCGTCATTCTGTATCTTTTTTAGTTCTTCTGTTGACCATGTTTCTTGTTGGGATAAAAGTTGGTAAATTCTATGGGCTCGATCTGTAGATCTGAAATAGCCATCTAGTCTAGGAATAGATTCAATCTCATTGGCAGTTGGTAAATTATTGGCGGTTATGATTACTCCACTTTTTGGGTTAATCAGTTGAGGATTATTTTCAAAAGAAACATAAGATTTAATATTATGATTTGGATTACTTCCGTCTAAAATAGACTTGGCATTAATATTTGAATCTCTTACAGGTAATCTTCCAGATGCCCACCAAGCAATATTTCCTGCTTTGTCAACATAAGAAAAGTTCAGACCTGGAGAAGTGACTTGCGAAACAGAATATTGAAAATCGGTAATATTATTGGCTGTTGTAATGTCATAAAGCATGTTGAAAAATGGATTTTCTAAATTGTAAAAAACCCAAGAAAAAGCCAATGGAGAGCCTGTATATCCGTCTATATAATCACTTATAATTGGACCATGGGAGGTAACTCTAATAGTTAAATCTTCTTGGCTTTTACCTTTAACTTTTATTTGCTCTTTTATTACTTGAGAATTTACCCACTTCCCATCAAAAAGAACTTGATTTTTATTTTTAGGATTAAATATTTCCTTGTAAAGATCTACTTCATCATTTTCAAACATAGTCATTCCCCAAGCTTTAAAATCGTCATGACCAATTAATGGGAAAGGAATTGTAGGTATATAGTAACCATAATTATTATATCCAGGATAAGAAACATGAGCTTCATACCATACATCGGGTTTTGAAAGACCAATATGAGGATCATTGGCTAAAATGGCATTACCACTATTGGAGCGAGAAGGGGAAAGAACCCATGAATTACTACCATGGAATGGTGGAACAAGACCAGTTAATTTTTCTGTTAAATCAAAATAAGAAATTAACTTTTTATATGAAGAATCACTCATATTCTCTTCATTAGAATAATTTCTTTTTGGAATAGAATCTATTTCCTCTTCCATGATGGTTAAAAAATTATTGTCTGCATAATCTGGAAAAATTATTTCCAAATCAACTTTAGATATTTTCTCTTTAAGCATAGAAAAAAGCATATCTCTTCGAATTCCATCCATTAATGAAAAAGACATATAAATAGTCATACTTGCAACATCTAATCTATCAAATGGTCTTACCTCTTCCCCAATTAAGCGATGCTCTATGGTTTTAGGTCCAGTTTTTATAAAATAATTTACGCCTTGAATATAGGCATCAATATATTTTAGTGCATCTGAACTAATTTTAGAAGTGTCTGAAAGGTATTTCTTTGCCTTATTAGAAATTAAATAGGTTCTAAACATTTTGTCAATTTCTATTAAATCCTCTCCTAAAATTTCTGAAAGTTCTCCCCTAGCTAATCTTCTTTGAATGTCCATTTGAAACAAGCGGTCTTTAGCAATAGTATATCCATAAGCAAAAAGTGCGTCATGCTGATTTTTTGCTTCTATATGTGGAATTCCCCATTGATCTTTTTTAATGGAAACTTTCTCTAAGATTTCGTCAACAACCACCTTACCATCATTTGAAGGTTTGCTAATATGGACAATTCCGTAGATAATAATTATTACAGTAAATGCTAAACCTAGTATTAAATAAATAATTCTTGAAAATACCTTATTCAACTTTATAAAATTATATGATTCTTACCCCCATAACACAAACATCATCAACTTGTTCGTAATCTTTAATCCACGAAGAAAACTCTTTGTCTAATAAAGAAAGCTGTTGGTCTTCAGTTTCTTTACTAATTTTTAAAAGCTGATTTTTAAATTTAGCTGCCATATACTTCTTTCCCTTTTCTCCACCAAACTGGTCTTGGTAGCCATCAGAATAAATGTAAAGCATGTCGTTTTTCTTTAACTTTACTTTATGCTTTGTAAATGGCTTTTTGTCTCCTAATAGTAAACCTACTGGCTGATGATCCCCACGATAGGTTTTTAATTCTTCATCTCTAATATGAACTAAAGAATTATGAGCTCCTGAAAACTCTACTGTTTTGTTTTTCATATTGAGCTTACATAAAGAAATATCCATTCCATCTTTTTGAGCCCCTTCTTGTTCTTGACCTAAAGATTTAATAATCTGAGCCCGCATTTCATGTAGAATTTTGTCTGTGTCTTTGATTTCTTTTTCTATGATAATTTCATTAAGTAATGAAGTTCCTATCATACTCATAAATGCACCTGGAACTCCATGACCAGTACAGTCAGCAACAGTAAAAAAGATATTATCTTCTTGGTCTTTATATATCCAATAAAAATCTCCAGAAACAACATCTTTGGGTTTAAAGAAAATAAAGCTTTTAGGTAGAGTATCTTTCAAGTAAACTGACGAGGTCATCATCGCATCTTGAATTCTTTTAGCATAATTAATACTATCTGAAATCTCTTGTTGCTTTTCCTCGATAACTACTTTCTGTTTTTTGGTGGTATTAAGTTGTTTGTATACAAATCCTAAAAACCCTATAACAAGTAATATTCCAACAAAAAGTACTCCTTCAATTATTTTTTGTGTTTTAATCTCTTCCTCTTTAGCTTTAGTTTCTGCTTGTTGTATTCTGATTTCGTCTAAGTGCTTTAAACTATCCAATTTCTGTTGTATTTCAAATTCTTTTTCTGACTCATACTTTGTGATGTCCTCCTTGGCACTTAACTTTTCTAAACTATCTTTATTTTCTACCATTTCTTCCAAATACAAATTGGCTTTCTT
>JAYNHP010000075.1:0-6778 GCA_038108155.1 Flavobacteriales bacterium
GCTGTTTTTTCTGCTGTTGAAAGAATATTTCCTTCAGCATCTACAATTACTAAATTGACCATATCTGCTTGTTCAGCAGATAGTTTTTTCAAATTAAACTCATAATTATTGCTATCGTCTTCAAAAACTAGAGATGAATCTGAAAATTCTTCACTTTCAAAATAAGGTGTATACTTATAAATACCATTTGTTTTATGAATGGTTTTAATGGTTTGTTCTTGCCCTTCTAGTTCGAAAGCAACTTGGAAACTATCTTCACTAACGGTTGAATCACCATTTACCATACTATAGTGGCATTCATGATCATTTGGACTATGAGTAAAAACAAACACTCCATCTTTTTGGGCACCAACTGCAAGTACTTGATTTTCATCATTAACAATAAGTAAAGTCGGCTCTTGGTTAGCGCTAGAATTTATTCGTGTAAAAATGTATGTTTTTTCTTTTTCATTTAAGGATGCTAGCAGCATTTTTCTTTCGTTATTTTCCATAAAGGCAACTTCTATATATTCTTTCGAAATTCCT
The DNA here is from genome assembly GCA_038108155.1 of Flavobacteriales bacterium. Lineage (GTDB taxonomy): Bacteria > Bacteroidota > Bacteroidia > Flavobacteriales_D > Parvicellaceae > MED-G20. The sequence continues at coordinate 526 of JAYNHP010000075.1, forward strand.
TCTGGCAAATTATCCATTTTGAAATAGTATTCTACAGATGAAGGAAGATAATTAAAAATAAATCCTTCATCAGTTTTCATGGCCTGATACACTTCAGTTCCATTTTCGTCAACTAAATATAACTTTAAGGAATCTATTTGGTTTTGTGTTAACTTTTCAAAACCAAAAACAAGTGAATCATTTACTATTAAAGTATCTGGTGTGGTTTCTGTCCATTGAGCTGATAAATTTACTGCTGAAAGAACTGAAATAATTACTAAATATATTTTTAAAAACTTCATAATAATTTGATCAGTGTTCAATTTTAATTAATAGTGCCTTTACGCAAGAAAAATTAAAAGGTTCTGTTTTTTTGTTGATTACTCTGTTTAAGTCGTTGTCCACAAATTCCTTACTGGGTTGAAGAGAATTTCTAAAGCCTAAGGTAAACTCAATATTATTACCAGCAATATATGCCTCGGCAACAAATATTTAATGACTGTATAAAAATATGACAATAGTATTTAGAGAAATCCTTCTTAATATTAGAACAATTATCAAATTAGTTAAAATTACTATCTGTAGCCAGGGTAATTTTTTAAAACTCTTAAAGCTGAAGCTGGAGCTTTATTTTCAACACCCATTATAAAACAATCAGAGAATCCTGATTCTTTAATAATTGTATTCATTTGTTTGACATCTGATAAAGATTTGTATCTTCCTATCATGTAAAGGTCATAATCTAATCTCTTGTCTTTTACAATATGGAAATCATTGCCATAATTTGCATTTATAAAATCCAATGTTTCTTCATTCATTTTGTATCTAAATGCACCTACTTGAACTGTTAAATAATGGCCTCTTTTTCTAGCTTCTGATTTGGATATTGACTTAATGTTTTCATAGCTTAAAGCTCTTAAAGAATTCATTATTTTTTGATAGCTTCCTGTGGCAATTAAAGAATTTATAGTTTTCTTGTTTTCATCAGCTAATTCTTCTAGCTTTTCATTTGGTTTTACTTCAGCAACTATTTTCTTTTTCATCCCATCTTGAATAATATCGATTTCCATGAAATCAAATTCTGTTCCCTCAGGCATATTCTCTAGCTTATAAAAATATTCTCCCGAACTTGGAATATAATTAAAAGCAAATCCGTCGGCTGTTTTTTCTGCTGTTGAAAGAACATTACCATCTGCATCTACAATTATTAAATTAGCTACACTGGCTTGATTTGCACTTAGCTTTTTAAAATTAAAGACATAGTCTTTTTGTTCCACATCTGCTTTAATCTTTTTCTTAACTCCAGCTTCTATTATATCAAGTTCCATAAAGTCAAACTCTGTCCCTTCAGGCATATTTTCTAGCTTGTAAGAATATTCTCCACTTGCAGGAATATAATTAAAAGCAAATCCATCTTCTGTTTTTTCTGCCCTAGAAATAATATTTCCATCATTATCTACAATTACTAGATTGACCATATTTGCTTGTTCGGTAGAAAGTTTTTTGAAATTAAACTCATAATTGTTGTTATCTTCTTCAAAAACTAGAGATAAATCAGAAAATTCTTGACTTTCAAAATGAGGTGTATACTTATAAACACCATTTATTTTATGATAAACGGTTCTTATGGTTTGTTCTTGCCCTTCCAAATCGTAAGCTACTTGGAAACTGTCTTCACTTACGGTTGAATCTCCATTTACCATACTGTAGTGGTATTCATGATCGTCTGGAATATGGGTAAAAACAAACACTCCATCTTTTTGGATACCAACTGCTAGTACTTGATTTTCTTCATTAATAATAAGTAAAGTTGGCTCTTGCTTTGCATTTGAATTTATTCGCGTAAAAATGTATATTTTTTCCTTCTCAGTTAATTGGGCTAACAGCATTTTTCTTTCGTTATTTTCCATAAATGCAACTTCTATATATTGCTCCGAAATTCCTTCAGGTAAATTATCCATTTTAAAATAGTATTCTCCTGAAAGGGAAGGAAGATAATTAAAAATAAATCCCTCTTCCGTTTTCATGGCCTGATATACTTCATTTCCATTTTCGTCAACTAAATATAACTTCAAGGAATCTATTTGATTTTGAGTTAACTTATTAAAACCAAAAACAAGTGAATCATTTACTGTTAAAGTATCTGGTACGGTATCTGCCATTAATGCAAGTAAAGGAGCCCAATACTTTAATGGACAACCTCTATATTTTCTTGGTCCAAAAACTTCTGGACAAGTATCTTTTTTATTGATTACTCCATCCAAATCGTTGTCCACAAATTCTTTACTTGGGTGAAGAGGAAATCTATAGCCTACCGTAAATTCTGTATTATTTCCAGCAATATCTGCATCGGCAACAAATAGTTGGTGACTATATAAAAAGTAAAACTTATTATACTGCAATCCTCCAATTATTGAAACAGCATTTGGAGACAAATCATTATTCATTCTGTAAGTAGCTCCTAAGGTGTATAAGCCCTTGTAACTAGAAATAACAGAAAAATTATAATAGTTTTCTTTTTTCTGAGTAAACCTTCTTGCAACAAATAAAGGCTCTATATGCAATAAAGTATCGATAGTAAAATCGTATTGAGCTATAAAATTTACTTCTCTAGCTAGTTTATTTTCATAAATATTATTTGAAGACTCATTGGATATATTACTTTCTAAAATATTTTTAATAGATATTCCAGTCTTAAATCTCTTAAGAAAATATTTAACGCCCAATGCACCATCTATAGCAGTTCCTGAGTTATTTCCCATAGTTAAAGTAGGGTCTCCTAAGTCAATAACTTCCACAGCAGAAAAGTCTTGAGCAGTTTGATTAAAAATTAAACCTCCTCCGAACGTAAAGTGAGCCCACTGAGAAAAATGATAATCATGTGAGTAATTAAGTTCTCCAAAAACTTGTTGAAACGAGGGGGTTTCAGAGGAATAAAGGCTTCCAGAAATATTACTGACTGAGTTTAAAATATAATAACCACTTGCAGAGAATACTTGAGGTCTTTCTTTTAATTGTGAAAATTGATTTCTATAACTCATGTAAAATGGGTTGAAGTTTTTTCCACCTGTAAAAGCAGGATTAATTAGATATTCTTGAATGAAGTAGTTATTTCTATGCAAAATGTTCTGAGAGAAGAAATTAGAACTTGCAGCAAGTAGTAGAATTACACTAATTAATGATCGATATGTCTTAAAGTTAAACATTTAATAAACAATAATTATAGAACCTGTTTTAGTGTTATTTATATTAGGGTTATCAGCGTCTAATATAATTTGATAATAGTAATCGGCAGAAAGTATATTTTGTCCATTTAGGTATCTAGCATTCCAAGGTTGATAATCACCATCTACTGCATTATCGTGACGGAAAATTACTTGTCCTTGAATATCAAATACTAAGATAGTAGCAGTTGGGAAATTATTAATTCCCCTTATATCCCAAGTATCGTTGTAGCCATCGTTATTAGGGGTAATAGCATTTGGTATAAATATTTGGAAATTATTTTCTATGGTGATGGTTGCAGTATCTCTACAAGTAAGGCTATCGTAAACAGTTATAAAATAATCACCAGGATTTAAGTAAAATAGATGCAAGTCGTCGTCCATATCTCCAAGTCCATCTATATCCCAATCGTAATTATATGGCTGCTGATATGGTTGTACAGTACCGCAGTCTAACCAAGGATTTCCGCCAGTAACATCTACCATAATACTTGCATCATTTCCATATACTACAGGTGTTACTGTGTAGTCAATCACAGGGTTTTCCATGATTTCAATATACATAGTATCCGAATTTTCACAACGGTTAGAATCTGTTCCAATCACAATATAGTTTCCAGATGTTTCTGGAATAAATAATTCACCGTTAAAGAACCCATAATCCCATTCATAGGTCTCTGCTCCAGATCCAAAGAGTTGAATTTCGTCTCCACTACAAACTATTGTATCATTTGGAGCAACAACGTCTGGTAGACTATGTACCACCATGTTTAGAGTATCGTATCTTATACATCCATTAATGTCAGTAACAGTTAGAATATAATCATTAGAACTATCAGGCATGAAAACCACCCCGTTTAATACTCCTTGAGACCATATTGGATTAGGACCAACACCGTTTAGAGATACAGAATCTCCATAACATAATTCTATATCAGAACCAGCATTGACTGGAACAACAATTACTTGAACATTAACGGTATCGGAATTAAAGCAAGAATTAGAATCTATAGTAGAAACAATATATTCTTGAGAAGAATCTGGTGTAAACAGTACTCCATTAATTACACCATTATTCCAAGAGTAAGATGTAGAGTTACCAGTTGCATTTAGAGAAATTGTATCTAAATAACATATAGATGTATCGTTGCCAGCAAATACTGTTGGTAAGCTATTTACCTGTACAAAGACAGAATCTGTATTTTCACAGCCGTTGACATCTGTTCCATTAACTATGAATGTTTGAGAAGAATCTGGAACAAAAGTAGAATTATTGCTAATACCACCTGACCATAAATATAATACACCACCAGTTGCGTTTAGTGTAATACTATCTCCATAACAAATTGGCGATATGGTGTCTATGGCAATATTTGGGAGATTATTTACAGAAATTGTAATAGAATCGCTGTTAATACATCCATTACTATCCTCACCCGTTAAAAAGAAAGTAGAAGTTACCATTGGACTTACATAAATACTGTCATAAACTGAAATGGAAGAGTTCGTCCAATTGTAGGTATTAGCACCTGATGCAATTAGTTGTACTGAATCCTCATAACAAATTACTTGATTAGATCCTGCATCAACATTTGGTAAATTTAAAACTGTTATAGTAATAGAATCGTTGGTAATACATCCATAAGAATTAATCAATTGAGCCACATAGACTCTTGTTGAATCGACAACAAAAGATTGTCCATTTGTAACTCCATTATTCCAACTAAGGCTACCGTTACCAATTGCATTTAGTGTAACAGACTCTCCAAAGCAAATCGAGGTATCCAGCCCTGCTGAAACTGGAGATGAATTGTAGATATTTAAGTTTAAATATACAATACTATCACAGCCAGCAATTGTAGAAAGTGTATCAACATATGTTCCTGACGAATCATATAGATTACCATTCCACAAATAGTTATTACAAGAGGATTGAACATCAAAAGTAGTTATACTGTTATTTATTGTTATTTCATTTAGTACTATACTATCACATCCGTTGATGGTTTGGAAAATTTGAGTGTATACACCAGAAGTTGTATAGCTTATTCCATTCCATATTACAATATCACAAGCAACTAAGCTATCTGTAGTTTGAATGGAGTAATTAATCGTCATATCCATTGTAACGATGCTATCTGCACCATCAACAGTTGAAAGAGTGTCTATATAAATTCCTGTATTAGTATAGGTATTTCCATTCCAAATAGCACTATCACAAGCAACCAAACTATCAGAATTAAATACTGTATAGAACATTGTTAGATCTAAGGTTACTATGCTATCACAGCCATAAATGTTTTGAAGAGTATCTACATAAATTCCTGAAGAATCATAAGAATTACCATTCCATATTAAAATGTTATAACCAATTAAAGTATCAAAACCAACATTACTGTTATTAATAGTCATATCCATTGTTACAACACTATCACAGCCATGAATAGTTTTTAAGGTGTCTATATAAATTCCAGATGCGAAATACATACTGTTGTTCCACTCGGCACTATCACAAGCAACCAAACTATCTGTAGTTTGAATAGAATAATTAATCGTCATATCCATTGTCACTATACTATCACAGCCATGAACTGTTTGAAGTGTGTCAATGTAAGTACCACTAATATTATATATACTTCCATTCCACACAGCACTATCGCATGCTAAAATGGTATCGTTGGTGGTAATAGAGTTGTTAATAGTAAGGTCCATCGTTACTATACTATCACATCCATTAACTGTCTGTAATGTATCGGTATACACACCTGTAATTGTGTAAATATTGCCATTCCAAATCGCGGTATCACATGCTACCAAGCTATCCGTATTTGTGGTACTGTAGTTAATTGAAAGGTTCATTGTTACCACACTATCGCAACCACTAACAGTTTGTAGTGTGTCTACTAATATTCCACTCATGTAATAGAAATTTCCATTCCATTCTGCACTGTCGCATGCTACCAAGCTGTCATTTGTTGCAATAGAATAGTTAATCGTCATATCCATCGTTACTATACTATCACAGCTGTTGATCGTTTGCAGCGTATCTA
>JAYNHP010000076.1:0-6665 GCA_038108155.1 Flavobacteriales bacterium
GCTTTTTATCAAATTCAATCGCTTTTACAACTAATGTTATTTGAAAATCAACATGATTTTCTAATTCCCAATTACCATCAATATCTGAAACAGTTCCATTTTGAGTTTCTAAACAAAATATTTCAGCAAAAGCAATACCATCACCAGAGTTGTTGTCAACTACTTTTCCTCTTAAAGTTTGACTGTAAACAAGTTGGAAACAGAATATTAATATGACAGTAAAAAAATTTCTCAATTTTTATAGAATTAATTTTTCGCAAATATAAACTTTTATTGCAACATTGTTGCATTTAAAAGCCTAATTTGAGGATTTAAAAACTTATTGCTATAAATGTTATATTGAAAACTATTAAATAACTGAAATATTTATGAAACCTGCAGGAGTTAAGGCAATTAAAGGAGAGCTTAAATTAAGATCTAGGGAGGAGCTTATAGAGCTATGTCTAAATTTATCAAAGTTCAAAAAAGAAAATAAAGAACTTCTTACATATTTATTGTTTGAGGCAGATGATGAAAATTACTTTATACGTGGGATAAAAGAGGAAATAAAGACTCAATTTGAACAAGTAAATAGAAAAAGCTATTATTATGTTAAAAAAAGTATTAGAAAGATATTAAGAAATACCAAAAAAAATATTAGATACTCAAAGAAAAAGCAAACTGAGGTAGAATTAATATTATTTTTTTGCAAAATGTTGGGAGAATTTTCTCCATCTATAAAAAAAAGTATTCCACTTTCAAAAATATTTGAACGAGAGATTCAAAGAATTCAAAAAATTATCTTAACACTTGATCCTGATTTACAATATGACTACGGAATTGAAATTGAAGACTTGAAAGAAAAGGGTTAAGTTAATTTAACTGCACTAATTTTACCTTAACAATTTATATAAATGAACAATAAAAAAATAATTTAAATTCATTAAATTATATTAATTATTATTTAGATAAATTTTATGTGTTTTCACGTATTTAATAACTAGTTTGACGTATATTTATTATATGAAATGTGATTTTAAATTTGCCTGTCCGATTACATCAGCACTTGATGTAATTGGCGATAGGTGGATTCTAATTATCTTAAAACAAATGCTATTTGAAGGAAAACAAACTTTCAAAGACTTTAAAGAAAGCAAAGAAAATATTGCTTCCAATATTCTTACAGTTAGACTAAATCTTCTTCTTGAAAATGGATTAATTTCTAAATCAAAAATCAAAACAAATAATAAGTCTATTTACTATCATTTAACTGAAACTGGACTATCAATTACTTCTATTTTGGTAGAATTAGGAGCTTGGGGTCAAGACAATCTTTCAAAACACAACAAATTAATGGATAAAAACAAGTCTATTTTTAGGATAAAGTCTACCAAAAAAGCATACGCCAAAAATTTAAAAAATAAGTACACTAGTAAAATTGCTAAAACTGAATTTATTAAAGTTTAATTAACTCTGTTTATATTGATTTACCTTATACCATTCTAGAAATTCTTCGATAGCCTCTTGGGTAGTTTGATTTGGCACATATTTTAAAATATCATTTGCTTTTTTAATACTTAAAGTAAAAGATTTTGCCAAAATACCAATACTATATCTAGTTGTTGAAGGTTCCCCTAAATTGAACATCTTAGAGACTAGCTCGTTAATATAAGTAACAAAATATGCTATCCTATAAGGAACTCTTTGAGTTACTTTTTTCTTATTAAGTTTTTTTAATACGTAGTTTATCACCTCCCATAGTTTTATTGGATTTCCATTTGATAAGTTAAAGGTTTGATTTATTGCATCTTCATTATTTATAGCTAGTATGATAGCATCCACTACATTGCTAACAGGTGTCAAATCAACCAAATTATTTCCATTGCCAACAATTTTCAGCTTTTGGTCATCGTATGCTTTAATTAATCTTGGAACAATTACATGATCACCTCTCCCTATAATTGCTTTTGGTCTAAAGATGACATTCGGAATATTAGATGATTTTAATAATTCTTCGGCTAAAAACTTAGTTTTAGCATAGTGATTTACAAATTTTTTTGGAGGAGAACTATTTTCTGGAATATCTATTAAATCCTTAAACTCATAATAAACTCCAGGTGAGGAGATATATATTATTTTTTTGATGTTATTAGTTTTAGAAGCTTGAATTAAATTTTTTTGAGTATCGATATTTGCTTTTTCAAAATCGGAATAACTACCCCAAGGTGAAGATAGTGATGCACAATTAATTAATATATCAACATCTTTGGTAATTTGATTAACAAATTTTTTGTCTGAAAGATCTCCTAATAAATACTCAATTTTCTTACTTTCTATATAGTGGGTTTTTCTTATTTTTCTCCCCGTAGCAATAATTCCATCTATATAATTTAAGGTATCCAACTTTTCAATCAATCTTGAACCTAAAAAACCAGTAGCTCCTGTAACTAATACATTCATTATTCTAAATTACATAATTTGAAGTTTTCAAATAGATAACTGTGGGTTTAAATTATTGTAAAAAGGATATAATTTTCCAATTAAGAAGATTAAAACAACAGAGTAATAAGGCACCTTAGTAAAGATATTATATTATAAGTATAGATGAGTCATATATTCTAAAGAATATAAGGGTTACCAAATTAAAAAAAGGCTTAAAAAATAAAAAGTAGAAGATTTAATAATTAAACAGGCAATTAATTTGGAAGGTTATTGCAAAAATTTAAAAATATTTTGTCTTCTACTTTTACAAATACTAATATATAAATAATAATGCAACAGAGTTGCGTTTGACAAAAAAAAAGATAACTTTAAAACTTAATTATTAATCCGCTAAATGAAACAAGGCAAAATAGCTTTGTAAATTAGTCAAAAACTAAAAAAATGAAAGATAAGTTAAGTTTTTACGATGTTAAAAGTAAATCAAAATTTGAATCAAACGAGTATGATGTAAGAGAAAAAAAAGGTAGATATTTTGCTGTAACTAAGTCTCAAAGTGGATCTCACGAGTGCTGGAGAGTATTATCTAAAGCAGATGGTGAGCGTCTTAAATAAACAAAAGACAATAACAAAAATTAAAAGTTTGCCACTTATTAATAAGTGGCAAACTTTACTAGGTTTATCGGATTGGGTGATTTTATGTGAACCCATTTCTGAAGAACAAGTGGTCGATGAGATGGAACAAAATACTCACGGTCATGAATTTGTAGGCATTCAGATAGATTTTACAAATAAAATTGGTACTATTTACCATACTAGAAAATTAAATGAGAACGATATTTTACATGAGTTACTTCATGTTCGTTTCCATTCTTGGAGCGAAGAAAAAGTTAATTTTTGGACAGATCTTCTTTTAATGTCTCCCAAACCTTTATTTCAATTTTAGATTCAACCAACAGTGTTTCATATTGTTGGCAACTACTTATTTTATTACATTACAATTTCATTAAACTGCCTTATTATTTTTTCCTTTAGAAATAAACTTAAAGTTCATTGAAGTATACAGGTATTAATAGAAAAAATTGAATGATGAAAAAATTCTCTAACAATATTTGGAAAATCATTCTAGGATTTGGAGTAATTACAGTACTAATTATTTCGTTTTTCGGTTATCAAGATATTCCACTAGGTAAACTAAAAAAAAAATATACCAACTCTTATTCTTCTTTTGTTAAAGTTGGTGGAATGGATATTCATTATAGAGACCAAGGAGATAAAAAAGATTCTATTCCAATAGTTCTAATTCATGGGACTGGATCTAGTCTTCACACTTATGACCATTGGACAAAAGAGTTAATAATGTACCATAGAGTAATAAGAATGGATTTACCGGGCTATGGTCTCACCGGCCCCTTTCCAGAAAGAGATTATTCCTACAATAATTATGTTGAATTTCTTAAAGTTTTTTTAGAAAAGGTTGGGGTTGAAAAATGTATTCTAGCAGGAAATTCACTGGGTGGTAACATTGCATGGCGTTTTACAATTGAATATTCAGAAATGGTAGATAAATTAATATTAATTGATGCAGCTGGATACCCTATGAAATCTAAAAGTATTCCCTTAGCATTTAAAATAGCTCAAATCCCTATTATTCAAAATATATTTACTATTATTTCGCCAAGATTTATTGCAAAAGCTAGTGTTGAAAATGTTTATAAAAATAAAACTAAGGTTAATGAAGAATTAGTAGATAGATATTTTGAACTTACTCGAAGGGAAGGCAATAGACAAGCTTTTGTAGATAGATTCAAAGTAAAGTCAGATACAATAGCCTACAAGAAAATAAAGTTGATTTACCAAAAAGCTTTGATTTTATGGGGTGAAGATGATGAATTAATACCATCCAAAATGGCTCACTTATTTCACAACGATTTACCAAACGACACGCTTGTTATTTTAAAAAACGTTGGGCATGTTCCAATGGAAGAAAGTCCAATTGAAAGCCTAATACCGGTTATTGAATTTTTAAGAAAATAATTTTTCTTTCAAGTCTAATCTTCGTTTGAAGCTGGATGAGGATGCTTTGTTTTAAATTTTTCAAGAATCTCAAAATTTGAAATATTGATAGACTTTCCACAATAATAAGGTGGAACACTATGGTAAAAAAGTTCATAATCTGACTCGTAATGTCCGTACTGCTCACCAGTTTCAGCAAATTCTTCTGTAATTTCTAATTTTAGGTATTTTGATTTATAATCCTCAGTTGCAATTAATTCTTTAGACCATTCATCACCTAAAATTTCGGTATCCATATTCTCTAATTTATCTCCATTTAAATTATAAAATGCATAATCTCCAAATGAAATATATTGACTTAAGTCACCATGTTCAATATAAAAATGATTGAATATAAAGATTATCTGTTTTTTAGATTCTGTAGTATCAATATCGTTTATGTCAAATTTAATATCTATAAATTCTTCTGAAAGACTACTTTCTGGATAAAAGTAAGGATCAATAATTTGGGAAATACCATCTCGGTAACCATTTTTAAATGGTATTATTTTAATTCTACAGGTAATTGTGTCTTGTACAGAGTTATTACTTAAGAAATAATAATCAGAAATATATTCAATTTTATAAGCAGTGCCGGTAAAAGAAGTACTGTCTTTATTTAAAAATTTACAACCTCCATTGGAAGTTAATAGTTCGGAAAGTTTGTAAAAATCTGGTTTTATATGTTTTTGAATTTTTGGGTCATATTGCTGACAAAGAATATTGATTGGTAAAACAAAAAAAACTAAAAACCATTTCATAACTAGAATATTTTCTTTAAGTTATCAAATAAATTCAAAATTGCATATATCAAAATATTTAAAATAGAATGTTTTTAAATGCAACAATGTTGCGTTTATAAAGAATTTCATTAGTTTTGAAGCGAAATAAACAATGGATTTACTTTTATGGAATTAAAATTAAAAATGAGCTCAGATTTAATTGGAGCTACAGCTAGTGCTCTATGTACAATACATTGTATGGCCACTCCATTTCTTTTCTTTGCATCTACTTGCACTAAGAGTTGTTGCGCTTCTGCTCCTTTGTGGTGGATGTGGATTGATTATGCATTTTTATTTATTTCATTATTTGCTGTAAATAAGTCTACCAAAAACACTACAAAATTTTGGATTAAACTTGTTCTCTGGAGTTCATGGATAGCATTGTCTTCCTTTATACTTTTGGAACAAATTACTCAATTAAACCTATCTGATTTTTTTAAATATTCAGCTGCTCTATCTTTAGCTTTTTTTCATGTTTATAATTTAAAATATTGTCAATGTAAATGTGAGTCTGAAAATTGTTTAGTAGATAATATTTAAAATTCCATTAAAATAAACTACATCAAAAATTTATAAGAAACATCTAGCAAAGTTCCAATTGTTATTCTTAATGGTTTTCTTGGCTCTGGAAAAACAACTCTTTTTATTAATCTTCTTTCCCAATCTAAAAAGAAGAAAATTTCAGTTTGCGCCATAGTAAATGACAAGTATTTACATATAAAATATTTCTATAATTTATTAAATTTAAAATTGTATGAATTTTAGCCAAAAAATAATTTCCCTTACCATCTTAGTTTGTACTACTTTTTTGTTGGTTTTAATCTCTTGTGAAAAAGAAAATGATCCGCGACTAAAATATGTTGGAGATTGGAACTTTAAGGGAAATGGATTCTCATACTCGGGTTACTACGACTACAATGTTCCACCGGGACAATCGCCAAATTGGATTTCTACTTCATCATCTACAACTGATTATAACGACAGTACTGGAAGTATACTTTTAGCAGATAACCCAAATGAACTGATTATAAAATATTGTGAATCTTGCGATCCTTTAATTTATAATTTGAGTGATAGTGGTGAAAAATGGTCAGATAATTTAGGAGCAATTGTTGGTTGGACACTTACCGACTCTACTTTTTTTAATATTATCTCGCCTGAACCACCTGGATACACACCAAGCTATAGCACCTATAACATCGAAGGATGGAAATTATAATTTAATAATTGGTTACTTAAGATTTTAAGAGGTATAATAATTAATATTAGAAATTAAAAGGTGACTAACCCCCATTAATATTGAATTTAAACGTTATCAAAATAAAACCAATCTATGATTTTGAAAATATTTTATAAAAAAATTTTATTACTAAGTTTAGTTGTCCTAACACTAGCTATTCATTCGTGTAA
>JAYNHP010000077.1:0-6616 GCA_038108155.1 Flavobacteriales bacterium
ATTACCATTTGATAAATGAATAATTGTTTTAATATTACTATTGTAGTTTTTTACTGCACTAGTACCTGCATTTATGAATTTAGCATAATTACTAAATCCACCAGTAGAGGCTTTTCCAGTTGGCCACAGCATTCCATCATTTGTTTCGTTTCCAATTTGAACCCATTTTGGAACAATATTTTCATTTCCAAGGGCATTGAGAATATCAGACGTATGGTTGTAAACTGCTGTTTCAAGTTGAGATACTGAAAGACCAACCCATGCTGCAGGTTTGGTTTGGTTAGAGGGGTCTGCCCACCAGTCGCTGTAGTGAATACAAATCATAATATCTAAATTTTCTGCATCTGCCAATTTTGATTTATTTACCAAATCGTCTATGTCACACCAACCATTTGCCCCAGAGACATTAGGATCTACCCATACTCTCAATCTTATTGCATTTAATTCATAATCAGTTAATAATGGCATTAGATCTCTAGTATTCCCATTATTATCTTTCCATGAATACCCGTTAGATTCCATTTCTGTCATCCAGCTAATATCTGCACCTTTTGAAATGGTATTTGTACTGTAACTAATGCCACTAGTATCTTGAATTATTAATGGATTGGTATTCCAATAACCTGCCCATGCATTTTCTACCCAAGTTCCACTTTCATATAAAATTGCTTTTACTTGGTAGTAATCGCCATGAGTTAAATTTCCAGAAAGAGTGTTGTAACTGCTAATAAATAACTCAACAGAACTTTGTGTATTATTTCCTACTTGTTGATTGAGAAGAGTTTTTCCTGTAATAGAACTCTTGTAATTATTGTTAGAATCTAAAATCTCTAAACCTATAAATATATTGTTTCCAGTGGAGCCAGTTTCACTAGTGTATTTAAAATTAACTACAACATTTCCACCTGTAAATGGGTTTATTTCAACAGGATTATTCACCAATGAGATTATTTCTATGGACTGAGCTGTTACTACAACTTTAATGATTACAGATAGAATAAAAAATGTGATTTTTATTAGGGTAGTTGTTTTATTGATCATTAACTAAAAGTATTAATTTTTTAGTTTACCAACAATTCACACTTTAGACCAAGCTTTTAGCTGCTCCAACAACAATAACGACTACTCTCATTCAATAATATAATTACTTCAAGATGTAAATATACTATTTGCCAATAAATGGAATCAGTTTACTTCTCCAAGGTATATGCCCAATGCTAAGGCTGTTTTGACTAAAGAATCTTCTAATTCTACTTTCTTGTAAGTTTCAATTCCTTTCAAAATTGGAAAATCTACTACTTTTCTATCGCTCCAAGCAACCATTCTGTCAAATTTCTTTTGAGCTAATAAATCAACTGCATGAACTCCAAATGCGCTTGCAAGAATCCTGTCTTGAGTTGTAGGAGGAGCTCCTCTTTGAACATGCCCAAGAGTTGTTACTCTACATTCAGCAGAAGATTTTTCCATTATTTTATGGGCAATATAGGTTCCTATTCCACCCAATCTAACTTCTCCATCAGCAAACTTTACCATGCTGCTATTTCCGTCTTCTTGCTTTACAGCTTCAGCTACAATAATTAGGGAGTGATTTATTCCATAATTATTCATTTTTTTAAGCTTGTTGATAATACCATCAATAGAATAATTTATTTCGGGTATTAAAATAACGTCTGCACCACCAGCAATACCAGCATTTAATGCAATATGACCAGCATCTCTACCCATAACTTCCAAAATCATAGTTCTTTTATGGCTTGCAGCAGTAAATTGTAAATTGTCTAGTGCATTTGCAGCTTCATTAACCGCAGTATGAAAACCAATTGAGTTTTCTGTAGCACCAACATCGTTATCTATGGTTTTAGGAATAGCTACAATATTCATATTTCCCTTGTCTGCTATATCTTTTAGTATTTTCATACTTCCATCCCCACCAATTACAATGAGTCCATCTAGTTCAAGTTCGTTGTAACCAGCAATAATTTCATCAGTTCTATCTTTAAAAGAACCATCAGCCATAGGAAATTTGAATGGGTTTCCTTTATTAGTAGTTCCTAAGAACGTTCCTCCTTGTCTTAACAAATTGCCAGAAAAAGTATTGTAATTAAGTTTAATGTAGGATAGAGGTCTGTTCATTAAACCTACTGTGCCTTCTAAAATTCCAAAAACTTCTAAATTGTATTTGTCATTTGCTCTGTAAAAGATAGACCTCACAGCAGCATTTAGCCCTGCACAATCTCCACCACTTGTTAGTATACCAATTCTTTTCATATTGTAAAATTAACAATAAGGGTCAATAAAATCAAAAATAATAGATTTATTTATTAAAAATATTAACATATTATAGATCCATTTTTAGTAATAGATTCAGGTTGGATAATAACAACATTTTCTAAATTCCCATCGATTGCCCCAAGAATAAGGAACTCACTTTGAATATTTACAATTTGTTTTTTAGGTAGATTAACTAATCCTACGATTTGTTTTCCAATAAGGTCTTTTAATTTGTAATTTTTAGTGATTTGAGCAGAAGTTTTTTTTATCCCAATTTCTCCAAAATCAACATGGATTATGTAGGAGGGGTTTATCGCTTTTTTGAATTCAACAGCTTTAATAACTGTTCCAACTCTCATATCTATCTTCTCAAAGTCCTCCCAACTAATTATTTTTTTCATGAATTACTTTAGCATTTAAACCAATATAGATTTTTTTTTAAAATTTTAAAAACAAAACATCTTGTAATTGGTTAAGAAATTGTATAGAAAATAATATTTTTTCTAGTTTAAAATACAGTAATTTGTCTAATTATTTAATTTATGGATATATACGATATAGTCAAAGGCGGTGATGAGAGAATAAAGCTCAAAGAGAATGGCCTTAATAAGTACCACGGTAACCCACTCATTTATGAATCTGTTTTTAACAGAGGATCTTGTACAATGTCAAATCTTAATGTGGATAGTAAAAAAGCGGTAGACAACATGCTTAAAAAACTAAAAAATGAAGATTATGACAAGCTATTAAATCAGCAACAAAAGCAACTTAAAAAACTAATAGATGTTAATTCTTTAAACGACTTCGATATTTTTTACGCTCCATCGGGAAGTGACTTGTGCTATTTTCCTATCATGTTTTCTAGAATAATTAATCCAGATAAAAAAATTTTTAGTGTCGTAACCTGTCCTGAAGAACTTGGAACAGGGTCTAATACAGCCATTAAGGGAGAGTATTTTTTTGGAACCAACCAATTTGAAGAAAATGTTTCTAAAAATGAAATTATTCACCAAGATATTATTATTGACCAACAGGCCTTTTCTGCTAGAGACGATCAAGGAAATATTTTGAATCACAAATCTGATATCCTTCAAATAATTGATGAAAAAAGTTCTACTAATCAGGTAATTGCAAATTTAGTTATTGGAAGTAAATCAGGAATTGTAGATAATATTTCTATGATTCCTAGAGCAAATGAAAATTGTTTTTGGGTAATCGATGTTTGTCAAATGAGAACCACTCAAAAATTAATAAACAATCTTCTTAGATTAAATTGTATGGTAATGCTTACTGGCTCAAAATTTTATCAATCTCCACCATTTTGTGGCGCGTTGTTAGTTCCAAAAAGTATAAGTTCTAAATTGGTTAACATACAAGACTCTGCTATTGAACCTTTCTTGAAAATATTTAGCACATCCGATATTCCTTTAAATCATCCAAAACTTAGAAGTAAGTTTAGACACAATGAAAATTATGGAACCTTACTAAGATGGGAAGCAGCTATTAGCGAAATGAAATTATTATCTTTTTTTGGTGAAGATATGGTTACCATGGCTGTAGATAGATGGAACGCCTTTATTATTAGTCAACTTCAAATTCAAAGCAATTATTTTGAATTGATGCCAGACCAACAATTTACCAACAGATCTATTGTTTCTTTTAATGTAAAACATCCCGATGGAAGTCTACTAAGCGATGAAGAGTTAAGAGTCTTGTATTTAGAAATTTGTGCAAAAGAAAGAAATGACTTTTTTAATTTTAAAAAAATAATAATTGGACAACCAGTTAAGTACGATAATAAATCTTTTATAAGATTGGCTCTTGGTTCTTATAACGTTCGAATGCTGATTGCAAATGATTTTGATTTTAAGTTTGATAAAAAATTGATTTCGATCATCATTAAGGAATTAAAGAAATTATATTGGAGCTAATTTTAGCTAATAGAACTATTTGAATAACGATAAAAAATATTACCAGGTTTTTTGTAAAAATCACCAACTGCCTATATTTTATCAACCATGGTGGTTGGACTGTTTAGCAGGAGAAAATAATTGGGAGGTAGCTATTTATAAAAAATCTAACGAAATATTTGGAGTTCTTCCTTATTATAAAAAAAATAAAATTGGTTTTAAGTTTTTAGGATTACCAATTTTATCCCAACATTTAGGTCCTTGGCTTATCTATCCAGATGGTCAAAAAAATAATACCAAGCTTTCCTTTGAAAAAGAGGCTTTAAGTTTTCTGATTAGTCAATTACCTAAAGCAAATATTTCAGTAATTAAATTCCACCACAGCATGCAAAATATTTTACCATTTGTATGGAATGGGTTTAAAAGCTCTGTTAAATACACTTATCTTCTTAAGAATATATATAAAAAAGAAACCAATTTATTGGGAAATTTAAGCTCTAATACAAGAAAAAACATTAAGAAAGCTGAAAAAAATTTGGAGGTTTTTGAATCGGAGGATGTAAACATATTATACGAACTAATAAGTATGACTTTTCAAAGGCAAAATTTAAGAGTGCCATATACAAAAGAAGTTCTACATAGCCTATTTAAAACATGTCACTCCAAAGGGCTAAGTAAAATTTTAATGGCTAAGGATTCTAATGGCAATATTCACTCTGGAATTTTACTAATTTGGAACGAAAAAACTGTTTATTATTTAGTTGGAGGAAGCGATCCTAGATATAGGAAAAGCGAAGCCATGACATTAATTATGTGGGAATCTATAAAATTTGCCTCTTCTTTTGCTCAGGAATTTGATTTTGAAGGTACAATGGTAGAATCTATAGAAAGATTTATTAGAGGTTTTGGAGCTACTCAGCATCCTTATTTCCAAATTTCAAAAGTTAAGCCTAGTTTTTTAAAACCTTTATTCGAAAAAAAATACAACCTAAGTTAATTATTATTATGAAGAAAATACTACTACTTGGATCTGGAGAATTAGGAAAAGAATTTGTAATTGCTTGTCAGAGACTTGGACAATATGTAATTGCTGTAGATAGCTATGACCATGCCCCTGCAATGCAAGTTGCCCACGAAAAAGAGATTATTAATATGCTAGATGGTGATGCACTAGATAGTTTGGTAGAAAAACACCAGCCAGATTTAATAATTCCTGAGATTGAAGCAATAAGAACAGAAAGATTTTACAAATATGAAAAACAAGGGTTCAATGTAGTTCCTAGTGCAAAAGCAGCAAACTATACTATGAATAGAAAATCCATTCGTGATTTAGCGGCAAAAGATTTAAATGTTAGAACAGCTCCATATCGTTATGCAACCTCTTTTATTGAATTAGAAAATGGAGTTGAATATTGTGGATATCCATGTGTAGTAAAGCCCTTGATGTCTAGTTCAGGAAAAGGACAATCTGTAATTAAAACACATTCTGACATTCAAAAAGCTTGGGATTATGCATTGGAAGGTTCAAGAGGGGATTTGTTAGAAGTAATTGTGGAAGGTTTTATTGATTTTGAATATGAGATTACTCTTCTGACTGTTACTCAGGAAAATGGTCCAACTCTTTTTTGTCCACCTATTGGACATAGACAAGAAAGGGGAGATTATCAAGAAAGTTGGCAGCCAATGCCTATGGACAAAGAACGTTTAGAAGAAGCACAAGAGATGGCTAAGAAAGTAACAGATGCACTTGGAGGAGCAGGAGTTTGGGGAGTTGAGTTTTTTATTACTAAAGAAGCTACTTATTTTTCTGAATTATCTCCAAGACCACACGATACTGGTATGGTTACACTAGGAGGTACACAAAATTTTAGTGAATTTGAATTACATGCAAGAGCTGTATTGGGATTGCCTATTCCAGAAATTAAATTGATGAAAAATGGTGCATCTGCTGTTGTTTTGGCAAATCATAATTCCTTAGAAAGACCAAAATTCTCTGGTTTGGAGGAAGCAATGAATTCAACTGATTCGGATTTAAGAATATTTGGAAAACCTAGTAGTAGACCTTTTAGAAGAATGGCAGTTACACTAACCTACGGGGAAGATGATGTTGAAAAACTGGTGGAGAAAGCTAAAGAACTAGCAGCGAAAATTTCTGTGAGTTAAATTATTCTATGTCAGATTTTTTGTAGACAGCAGTTTTACAAATAATATCATGTAGAGCTTGTTTTTTTTTCCCCAATACTAAAAAGCATCCAACGAAGATTATAAATCCTATAATTCCAACAAAAGATCCTGTGATTTTAATAAATGCTCGTAAGAGAAGTTTATCTATGGTTGCTTTTTCTCCATTCATATTGGCTACAGTAATTCCAAGAATCATTTTTCCGGGAGTTTGTCCAGTAAATCCTTCCAAAACATAAAAAAAAATTGAAGTA
>JAYNHP010000078.1:0-6524 GCA_038108155.1 Flavobacteriales bacterium
GCTAAAAAGACTACTGCGAAGAAGGAAACAGTTGCAAAGAAAGTACCTGCTGCTAAAAAGACTACTGCAAAGAAGGAGACAGCTTCTACGGAAAAAGCTACTTCAAAAACTATTGAAGAAGTTGTAGAAACAAAAACTGTTGCTCCAAAAGAAGAGAAAAAAGCACCAACTGTTTTTGATTGGGATGCTTTTGAAGCAGAGGAAACCGATTCTTATTCAGCTGCTGAAAGAACTAGGTTAAATGACATGTACGATGGTACTCTTACTCAAATCGAGGAGAAATCATTAATCCAAGGTTTGGTAATTGCAATCACAAAAAAAGAAGTGGTAATTAATATCAATTACAAGAGTGAAGGTGTAGTTCCTAAAAATGAATTTAGATATAATCCTGACTTAGCAATTGGCGATTCTGTTGATCTATATATAGAAAATATGGAAGATAAAACAGGTCAATTAGTAGTTTCTCACAAAACTGCACGAACACATTTGGCTTGGATAAGAGTTAATGAGGTTTTAGGAAGTGGAGAAATCATTACCGGATATGTTAAGTGTAGAACTAAAGGTGGGTTAATAGTTGATGTTTTTGGAATTGAAGCATTTTTACCTGGATCACAAATCGATGTTAAGCCAATTAGAGATTATGATCAGTTTGTTGGAAAAAATATGGAATTTAAAGTTGTTAAAATCAACAAAGAATTCAAAAATGTTGTAGTTTCTCATAAAGCGCTTATTGAAGCCGAGATTGAAGAGCAGAAAAAACAAATTATGTCTGGTCTTGAAAAAGGTCAAGTATTAGAAGGTATTGTTAAAAATATCACTTCTTACGGAGTATTTATTGATTTAGGTGGTGTGGATGGATTAATTCATATTACTGACCTTTCTTGGGGAAGAGTTAATCATCCAGAAGAATTAGTTACTCTTGATGAGAAAATAAAAGTAGTTATTTTAGATTTTGATGACAATAAGAAAAGAATTGCATTAGGTCTTAAACAATTGTCTGAACATCCTTGGGATTCATTAAATAAAGATTTAAAAATTGGGGATAAAGTTAAAGGTAATGTGGTAGTAATTGCAGACTATGGTGCATTTATAGAAATTGCTCCTGGAGTTGAAGGATTGGTACACGTTTCAGAAATGAGCTGGAGTCAGCACTTAAGAACTGCAAATGATTTCTTAAAAGTTAATGACGAAGTTGAAGCAGTTGTATTAACTCTTGATAAGGAAGAAAGAAAGATGTCTTTAGGAATAAAGCAATTAATACCAGATCCTTGGGAAAACATTGATAAGAAATATCCAATAGAATCTAAGCATACCTCAAAAGTTAGAAACTTTACCAATTTTGGAGTGTTTGTTGAGTTAGAAGAAGGAATTGATGGTTTGATTCATATTTCTGACCTTTCATGGGATAAGAAATTTAAACATCCTTCTGAATTCTGTAACGTAGGTGACGAATTAGATGTTGTTGTTTTAGAATTAGACGCTGAAAACAGAAGATTAAGTCTTGGACACAAACAACTTCAAGAAAATCCTTGGGATGTATACGAATCAGTATTTACTATGAATTCTAGCCACGAAGGAACAGTAATAAAATTAAAAGACAAAGCTGGAATCGTATCTATGGAATATGGGGTCGAGGCTTATTGTCCCGCAAAGCATATGAAAAAAGAAGATGGTTCTTATGTTGCTGAAGAAGAAAAAACACAATTTGTAGTCTTAGAGTTCAATAAAGAATCTAAGAAAATATTGGTTTCTCATACTAAAGTTTGGGGAGAGGTTGAAGCTAAAAAAGCTAAATCAAACGCTTCTAAAACAAGTAGAGCTGTAAGATCAATAAATGATTCTAGAGAAAAAACTACTCTTGGAGATTTAGAAGCATTATCTGCTCTAAAAGACAAAATGGATAAAGGAAAATAATTTTTTACAATTATATTTTAAAAACCGCTCATTGAGCGGTTTTTTTTTGCTTACATTTAGCCGATATTATTGATTTAAACAACAAAAACTAATTTAGACAATGAGTGTTTTAGTAGATAAAAATTCAAAAGTAATCGTACAAGGTTTTACTGGTGGTGAAGGAACTTTTCATTCTGAGCAAATGCTCGCTTATGGGACCAATGTCGTAGGAGGAGTAACCCCAGGAAAAGGAGGTCAAGAACATTTAGGAAAACCTGTTTTTAATACTGTGGAAGATGCAGTAATTAAAACCGAGGCCAATGTTTCTATAATTTTTGTTCCTCCAGCATTTGCCGCCGATGCAGTTATGGAAGCAGCTCAAGCTGGTATTAAAGTTGTTATTTGTATCACCGAAGGTATTCCTGTTTCTGATATGATTAAAGTAAAAGAGTATTTAAGAGATAAGGATTGTATAATGGTTGGCCCAAATTGTCCAGGAGTTATTTCAGCTGATGAAGCTAAAGTTGGTATTATGCCAGGATTTATATTCAAAAAAGGAAATGTAGGTATCGTGAGTAAATCTGGTACTTTAACTTATGAAGCTGTAGATCAAGTTACTAAAGTTGGATTAGGTCAAACTACCGCTATAGGCGTTGGAGGTGATCCCATTATTGGAACAACTATCAAAGATGCTGTTGAGTTGCTAATGAATGATGATGAAACTCATGGAATTATTATGATTGGAGAAATTGGTGGAAATTTAGAGGCAGAAGCTGGAAAATGGATTAAAGAAAATGGAACAAAACCTGTGGTGGCATTTATAGCAGGAGATACTGCTCCCAAAGGGAGAACTATGGGACATGCTGGTGCTATTGTTGGAGGTGATAGTGATACTGCTTCAGCCAAAAAAGCCATTCTTAAAGAGTGTGGTGTTCATGTTGTAGACTCACCAGCAGATTTAGGAACGAAAATGTTTGAATTATTATCCTAATGGTTTTTAAATCTTAAAAAAAAAAAGCAACTCTAGGTTGCTTTTTTATAATCAATTTTATAAGGAGTTTATTCCGAAGAATTAACTGGACCTTGTGCTGGTTTCATTGGCGTAGCATTTGTTTTTGGTGCCTTTACTTCGCCTTTTATTCTAATTGTAGAAGTTCCACCAATTACTTTACCCTCGCTATCTTTTTTCGATCTTGTAATGTTGTCAGAGTTCATTGCATTAGATTGGATAGTTACAGATTTGTTAATAACACCAACTCTTTTAGTATCGTATCTAACTCTTATTTCACCAGACTCTCCTGGTGCCCATGTAGACGAACCATCTTTTTTTCTCCATGAAGGAACTGTACAGCCACAAGAACCTTTAGCATTAGTTATTTTTAGTGGTTGATTACCAGTATTAGTAAAAACAAATACACATTCCCCATTAGCACTTTTTTCAATTTTGCCATAATCATGAGTTGACTTATCAAAAGTTATTTCTGCACCCTGAGTTAGTGCAATACCTTGTTGTGCTACAAAAGAATTTATTGTTAAAAGTGTTGCTATTAAAAAGCTAAATTGTAAAATTGTTTTTTTCATTGTGTTAATTTAATCTTAATTATTTCAAATATATAAAATGTGTTTTAATATAAGAACTCAAAAACCAGACCATTTTAATCTTTGTTATTCTTTTTTTTAGAGTTCTTTATTTTTTCTTTCTCTTTTTCACTTTCTTTTTCAAGAACTTCTAAGTATTCAATGTCAATATCTTCTAGATGTTCTAGCATTTTTGCAAGAGAAATTGCATTTAATTTCTTTCCAATTATTTTCTTTTTGTCATCTAGCAGGTATATTTGTGGAGTGCTGAATATATCATAGCTCAATCTAAAATTTAAACTTCCAAGGGTAGTTACTCTTTTTTCATAGATATAAAATTTTGCATTTTCATTGGCATCTGGAAAATCAGAAATGTTTATCCATGGTAGTTTTTTTTCTTGAACATATTCTATCCACTTTTTATTTTCAAGATTGGTGCCAACTGCAATAAACTCAATATCAATATTCTTCTCTTTTAGCTCTTTGTAAAGCTCAACCATTTTAGGAATTTCTTTTTTACAATGTCCACAATCAGGGTCCCAAAAAATTAATAAATTATATTTATTAGGTAGTTTGTAAAAGTCGATCCAATTAGATTCAGAGGTGTCTGCTAAGATTAATCTAGGTGCTTTCTTCCCAACTAAAAGTGGTTCTGTTTTTTCGGCCTTTTCACATAGGTCAACTAGTTTTGTAGAGTCAATCCAATATGCTTTAGAATCTTTAACTGGACAATAATATTTTTTTGCCATACAAACAAATACTGCATCCATACCCATAATATTTGATGTTTCATATTTATAGGTTAGGTGGTGAACGGTATATTTAAAAAGTTCACTTTTAGGATCCATTTTATCTATTACTTTGTGTGCATAATGACATATAGTATCTGGAATTTGAGGAATCATGTTCTTGAAGAAAAAATCCAATTTCTTATGGTAAACTGGTGTATGAACAATTCTATTATCTGTTACATCAATATTGTCCCAGTAATGATTTAGGTAATATCTATATTTTAGGGAATCGTTTTCCTTTATTTCTTCTGGTATTTCAGGATCAATAGACATAGCTAGCACTTTTGCAGCAAGAAGGTTTTTATTATTGGTAATGTTGTCTCTTTGGTAGTTCTTAACTTCTAAATCAAGTGCACTTCTCTTTTTTTCGTTGTTTTCGCCCTGAAGAGACATTGCTTTATTTTTCATAGACCCTAAAAACATAATATAATCATAGAAAACCTTGTTGTTTTCAGATTTTACAACTTTCATTTTACCATTAAAATCATTGATATCAGTTTCCATTACTACATCTTCGTCTGCTACAATAAATTCAAAGTACTTAGAGTTTGGACATACTACTGCATAAATTCCACCTGTAAGCTTTTTTTTATCAAATATGACTGTTTCATTTTTAGAATATGCGGTATCTGCGTAATACAATTTCTCCCCAAAATATCTTGCTAAAAATACAGTAGTATCTTTTAAACCACTTATTTTAAAATTTAAGTTTTGTTGTCCAAATATGTTGGCCGTAGCAAAAATAAATAGTATGACAAAAGTTCTTTTAATAATTAACATATATCTAAAATACTTATAATGTAATGTAGGGTTTGAAATTTAACATTTTTTAAGCAAATATCGGTTTTATAAGTTGATAATAAAAAAAGCGGAAATATTTCCGCTTTAATATAAATTATGAATAATTGTAAACAATAAACTTTTACATAATAAATTCTTTTAACTAAATACTAATTAAATAGTTTATTCCTTTTTTATTTTATAAAACTATATACGTTAATTATTTTAATAGTGGGGGGTAAAAAAAATTTGAATGCAAAACTATACTGGTCTATTGAATAATTATTTTAATAGTTTCTATTTGATTTTCTAAAAAATAAATTCCTTTTGGTAGGTAGATTAAAACAGTATGATCAATTTTTCCAGACCAAACTACTTTTCCTATTGCATTATATATAATAGTATTTTCAGTATTTATACTACCCTCAATATTTATGTATCCATTAGAGGGATTTGGATAAACTGAAAAACTATTAGAAATTAATTTTTCTTGATTGGTTAAATCATTGGTAAACACGTTTATATTATCCAAAGCTATTATATATCTATCGTTAGAGTAATGTCTAAAAGCTATATACAATGGGGTGTTTAATGGGATTCCTTCTAATTTTACCTGAAAATCTGTCCAAAGATTTGGAAGAGCAATCGTATCAAAAAACAACATGCTATTTAAAATACTATCTTTTTCTAAGTATTGCGAACAAAAAACCTGAAGAGCTTCTGGATAAGATCCGTCCAATGACTTGGCTTGAAAATTCAAATAATTACCATTATTTATAAAGGTTAAAGCTGGAGTTATAATAAAATTATT
Organism: Flavobacteriales bacterium; assembly: GCA_038108155.1. GTDB lineage: Bacteria > Bacteroidota > Bacteroidia > Flavobacteriales_D > Parvicellaceae > MED-G20. Next base: position 5,854 of record JAYNHP010000078.1, read on the forward strand.
TGCCGCAATAGTATCATTAAACCAAGAATTAGCAGCCATTATAGAATCGCCAATATTTAAAGAGTCATAATCTTCTACAAGGTGAAAAGAACTACTTAGACTAGAAACCATTGGGTCATTGTAAGGAGCAGCCATATCTCCATCTATAAAACTCCAAGAAGATAAATTCCCGTTATTAAAATTTTGATTTAATAACTCAGTTTGGGCTAAGGATAATCCAAAAGAAATTGAAAATAAAAATAAAAATATATTGCGCATTACTTTTTTTATCGTTAATAATGGCAAATGTAATTATTTCCTATCAACAATAGAACATGGACAATATATCTAATCAATGAGTTTATTTAAAAATGCTGGTATTATTTTTGATAAATTCAATGTATGAAATTTTTACTCTCTCTTTCTCTTTCTTTCATTTTAATTTTGGGCTTTTCACAAGGCTATTCTTTAAAAGACTTTTATAAATCTGATATTGTTTTGGATAATAAGACAGATTCTATTTTTAATCTTTTAAATGATACCTCAAGAGTTGGTCAAATGATTGTTCCTGCTATTGGAAGATTGGGAAAATCTAGAGATCATGTTTTGGCGTTGGCAAAAAAAGGATGGATTGGAGGAATACTATTATTGAATGGTACTTTTGAAGAATTCTCAAATGATGTACAAATCTA
>JAYNHP010000079.1:0-6323 GCA_038108155.1 Flavobacteriales bacterium
GGAAAATTCTATGACACCGTCACAAGAATAATTTGTATTGCTTTCAAAATTTGCAGCTGGTGGATTTAAATTATAAGCTAGATATACAGTGTAATCTTCTGCTTGACCATAAACTGGATCAGTACATGGGTCAAGTTGTCCAGAAAATGAAGCGTCTGACATAATTCTAAGTCTTAATGGTGTATTCACTACCCCGTAAGAAGGGATTGAAACAGTTGTCGAAGTGGAATCTCCACTTACTAAATTTGAAACAATCTGTTCAGTAGCAGTCTCAAAAATACCATTGTTATTAAAATCTATCCATGCAAAAAAGTTTTGAGGAATTAAGGATTCGTGGGTTGCACTAAGGTTATAAGTTTGACCAATGTAAAACAACGAAGAATCACATGTAAAGTCGGAATAACCTTCCATAGAAGAACCTGAAGTATTGTTTAAATTACCAAAGTTAAATTCTGTAATACCATAATTACCAATTGAACCAGCAAGACCCGTAGTCGGTGTACAAGAAGGAGCTATTGGAGGAGTATTGGCTAGATTTACTTGAATTAAATTACTGTAAGTAATGGTATCACTACCAAATGAGTTGGAAGTGATGAGTTCAACTGTATAATTTCCTGATGAAGTGTAAGAGTGTGTAGGATTTTGTTGGTTAGATGTATTTCCATCACCAAAGTTCCAAAGCCAACTAGATGGAGAATTAGAAGTTTGGTCGTAAAAGTTAACTAAGCCACTACAAGTGTTAGTTCCGCTTGTAGAAAAATCTCCAATTGGAGGGCTGTTAGGGTCAACCCATGTAAATCTTATGTTTGGCTTTTGTGTTTCAACACCATTTATCCAATTTGAATTGCAAGGTGAGGAATTGTCTCTTCTTCTGTAAATTAAAGAGTTATAAGAATAATTGGACATATTCATTACAGCATTTTGGGACCAACCATTGTTGTAAAAACATGTTTGAATAACTATATTTGATGTTCCGTCCCAATAAAATGGGGTAGAGAAATCATGTTGGTTCCATCCGACTTGATCTGTGTAAGATGCAGGACCAAAGTAAGTAGCTAAATTATTATTACTCCAACTACTTAAAGATTGTTGAGTGGTTAATTTCATTTCAATTTCAAATCCGCTTATAACATTTCCGCTATTTGAAACTATGTCAAATGCTAATCCAGTAATATTCCCAGCAGAAATTCCTGCAGATTGAAGCTCAGTAGCTCTAACTAATATTTGGTGTTTTACTCCTCTAAAAAAATTTCCATAAATCGAAGGAAATGAAGAATTAGTGTTTTGGAGATTGCTTGTTCCTACATAATGGTAAGTTGCTTGGGAATAATAAACACCTGTAAAAACGCCAAATGAAAAATAAACTATGACTAAAAATATCGTGTATTTAATAATTGTATTCATAAGGTTGAAATTTCAGTAAATATACTAAAATTAAATTTTGTTTAGCATTTTAAACATATATTTAAACAAAAAAATAATTTACTCATATACTATGACGTTTTAAAAGTAAAAAGGTTGGGTTGTAGGATAAAAAATTAAAATTTAATATTCCATTTTGAAATGCTTGGACAATCTTTATACATTTTATCGATGTTAATATACGTATTTTTTGCAGTTTTAGTAACCCATTTATCCATTTCATCTATCTGTTTTTGATTTATTGCAAATTTTTGAATAAAGCTGTAGTCATCATTTAAATTTGCTAGATGTGGTTTTGTTTGGTCCTCTAGTTTTAAAATTCTATATCCAATATTACCTTTTTCGTCCTCGTAATATAAAGGTTCTGAATATTGACCAATCTCTAAGTCGTTGATTCCAACAAATAAGGATTTGTCTATATTTTTCATGTCCCAGTACATGTCTCCTGATGCTTGATTATATATAATCCCTCCATCGCTGGGGTTTGTAGAATTTTGTGAGATTGCTTTTTCCCAGGACATGGTCCCATTTTTCAACTCTCCTAAAATGGAGTCACATTTAACTTTTAAACTTGATAATGCATCTTCACTTATTTCATTTTTTATAAGTATATGTGCTCCGTAATATTGTTCTCCTCTTCGCTTTTCTATTTTTAAAATATGAAACCCATATGGACTTTCAAATACATCAGAAATAGTATTTAATGGTATAGTGTAGGCAATTGCATCAAATTCTGGAACAAAATCTCCTCTGCCGACCCAACCAAAATTTCCACCGTTAGATTTAGAGCCTGGATCGTCAGAATAAAACTCTGCTGCAACCGAAAAAGAAATCTCATTGGACAATATTCTTCTTTTTATATTTTGAAGTTTGTTTTTTGTAGAGTTTTTTTGAGTGTAATTTATTTTTGGAGCCATCACCAATTGAGAAATTTTGACTTTGCTATTTATATAAGGTATACTGTCTGTAGGGATGTTATTGAAAAAACTTTGTACTTCTTTTGGAGAAGCAACCACACCTCCAGTTATTTCTTGTTGCATTTTTTGGGCTTTCATTTTATCTTCAATTTGCTCGAAAAACTCTTCTTTAATTTCCTCTATAGATTTTCCATAAAACTCTTCGAGAGCCTCAGTACCTCCAACTTGAGCTGAGAAATATTGTATTCTTTGGTTTAATTCAACTTTAACCATTTCTTCAGTAACTTCAATACTGTCAATTTCTGCTTGATGGATAAGGAGTTGCTGAATCATAAACTCATCCAATAAATAACAATCCATTTCTGCATCTAACTCCATTCCTTGTTGAAGAAGTTGTAACTTTTGACCTTGAATCTCTGAATAAAGAATTGGGTTTTCTCCAACAATGGCAATTACTTTATCTATAATTTCTTGACTTTGGAATAAATGACATGTAATATTTAACAGAAATATTAGAATTATTTTTTTCATTGTCGAATCTTTTCTATTAAATTATTTTTTATGCCGTCGTTGTATAAATCTTGTCTTAGTTTCTTTCTTAAACTCTTTGCTCTTTGGTTAAGAATAATACTTTTAATTTTATTCTCTTCAAAACTTAAAGGAGAAGTTCCATTTTTAATGATGAAATCGAAGACGTTAATAAAATAAATATAATTATTAAACTCTAAAATAACCTTCTTTTTTTTCTTGATGAATTCAACCTTAGAATACTTTTCTAAAATAGGGATTTGTTTCATCAAGTCATCAAAAAACACCCACTCCTCAGGATTGTAATAAAGAGATACTTCTTCATTTTGACCAATTTCCATTATTTTATCGATCATGTCTTCATTTTTCAAATGGTAATTTCTTTTAATTTCTCTAATAAATTTTGAATTTTTTGGCACTTGTAAATACATACACTTTACAGCGTAATCATTTAAAACGAAATCATCTAAATGGTTTTCATAATATTTGCTTATTTGAGATTTGCTTATTGAAGTATCTAGTCTTTTATTGATATAGAATTGCTCAAATTCATAAGAAATGAGAGACATTTTATATTTATTTATTTTCTTCTCAACTTTTAGAACTTCCAAAGGAATCATCTCCTCAGATTTATCCATAATCATTTGATTGACCAACCATTTATGAATATAATTATCTGCAAAAATTGCGCTATCCTCTTGGTTTAAGGTAATTGGAATTTCATTTATGATATCTGATTCGTTTAAATAAACATCCTTAAATCTAGCCAAATTATTTTCGTTGGTTTCACTTTTGCAAGAAATGAAAACTAAGACTATTAAAAAAAAAATAAATCGTGATGGCAATGAAGTCGTCAAGTACTATGGTTTTTGTTTTATACTGTAAAGAGTCTCATAGTTTATAGAAATTTCATGTTTCTCTTTAAGACTAGAGAGCCACTGGCTTTCTAAATAGTTCTGATATGCGGAAACGATAATGCCTTCAGCTTCTTTAAGCTCCTTATTTCTTTGTGGCAATTTATCTTCTACATAAATAAGAACCCATTTTTCTTGAAACTTAAAAGGACCATTGAAGCCTTTTTCTAAATCGTCAAAAGTTAGATTGTATTTATTAAAATTATCTATTATTTTATTTTCATATTTTAGGTTGAAAAGATTGTCTTTATTTAAAATTGACATAATTGAATCGTTACTAAGCGATTTTTTCAATTTCAATGATTTAACCTTATTGACAGTTTTTTTAGATTCTGAGGTGAATAATGTTCCGTTAATTCTGTTAGGCCATTTCCAAGTGTCTTTGTTTGAGTTATAAAACTCTTTTAAACCTGCTGTATCCTTTATAGCTTTTGTCCAAATATTTTGGTCAGAAATCTCAAAAAGTAAAATACCATCACGATATTCTTTCATCAAAGCCTTAAAATCAGGGTGTTTGGTTTCCAGTTGGGTTTTTTCAAATTCGATTAAATTTTGGTTTGTAAACTTTACAAATTGTTGTTTTATTAAGTTTTCTTCAATTTTGTCTTTTGAAATAAGCTTTGATTTCCCTAGATATTTAATAAAATCAAAGTTGGTGAAGGAAACATTTGAAAAAGTTAAAACTACATTATTTATATTTTTTAAATTATTATTGAAATCTAAATTTTCATAGTCAAATTTTTTATTTTTTAAAATACTTACTAAAACTTTTATGTTAAACATGTTTTTTAATTGGTACTCCGTTTTTAATTTGTTAATAAAAGAAGATTTTGTTTTTTGAGCTCTGGCGTCTTTTTGTATTTTATTTTTAAGATTATACCTCATAGATTTTAAGTCGCCGATTGGTTCGTAGCTAAGCCTTTTTACAATATGCCATCCATTAGGAGTTTTAAATGGCTTTGAGTATTCACCATCAGTTTTTAGAGAGAAAACTGCTTCTTCAAATTCTGGGTAAAAGTTCCCACCTGAATTTATCCATCCTATTTCTCCACCGTTTTTAGCGGATTTTCTATCTTCAGAGTATTGAATAGCTAGTTCTTCAAAGGTTTTTGTTTTTTCAACCAATTCCTTATAAATAGAATTTATTTTTTCCTCAGAAAGGATATTTTCTTTTTTAGAACTTGTAGTAATCATTATATGGCTAGTCTTCACTCTTCCTTTAGCTTTCCTTATAGAATTAGGTTTGACTATGTGGTATCCATATTTAGTTCTTACAATTTCGGAAACCTTTCCAACAGGTGTTTCATAGGCTGCACATTCAAATGAATACAACATTTTAAATGCATTAAAATATCCTAGATTTCCTTTACTTGATTTTGCATAAGGGTCTTCAGATAATTCTTCTGCAGCTTCCTCAAAACCTATATTCCCTGAAATAATTTTGTTTCTAATATCTAAAATTTTATTGTATGCTTTTAATGTGTCTTCTGGAGATGGATTTGGTCCAAGTTTGGTCATTATGTGACTTGCATTAACTTCATTAATTGTTCTGTAGTATGCTTCATTTATTAGATCTTCATTTATTGAAGTATCAATTAAATATGGCTTTTCTAATTGAACTCTATATCCGCTTAGTTCATTAATAAATTTTTTAGTGGTGTCTAGTCCTAACTCTTCAGCAGCTATTACTTTAAGTTTAAAGTTGACAAATAGCTTTATGTATTCATCTAAATCTTCTTTAGTAGCAATTTTTTCTTTTTTATTTTTCCAATAAATTTGTTCAAATTCCGCTTTGTTAACCGTTTGATTATCAATTTTTAAAATAGTATTATTTTGTCCTGAAAGTGTTGCAAAACAAAATATAATTCCAAGTGTTTTGATTAGTTTCATTTAGTTAATTATTTATCTTATGTTGTAGTTTGGTGACTCTCTTGTTATTGTAACATCATGTGGATGACTTTCTAACATTCCAGAGCTAGTAATTTTAATAAATTTTGCATCCATTAAACTATCTATATTTTTTGCCCCACAATATCCCATTCCTGCTCTGAGTCCTCCAACTAATTGGTGCATTACTTCCTTTAAAGAGCCTTTAAATGGAACTCTTGCAGAAATACCCTCTGGAACTAATTTTTTAATGTCATTTTCATCCTCTTGAAAATATCTATCTTTAGATCCTTTTTGCATAGCTTCTATAGAACCCATTCCTCGATAAGTTTTGAATTTTCTTCCTTCGTAAATTATAGTTTCACCTGGTGATTCATGTGTTCCTGCAAACATAGAACCCATCATAACACTAGATGCTCCAGATGCAATTGCTTTGGGTATGTCACCAGTAAATCTTATACCACCGTCAGCAATTATGGGAACTGATGAGCCTTCAAGAGCTTTTTTAACATTCATAATTGCTGAAAGCTGAGGATAACCAACACCAGCTATAATTCTAGTTGTACAAATTGATCCTGGTCCAATTCCTACTTTTATTGCATCAGCACCAGCTCGAACAAGATCTAGTGCTGCCTCTCCAGTCGCAATATTACCT
>JAYNHP010000080.1:0-6210 GCA_038108155.1 Flavobacteriales bacterium
AATCCTAAAACAATTATCAAACAAGGCCTGGGCCTTGTCATCTGCTTTACGAACTAACTCCACTGATTGGAAAGGATCAGGTGATTGTGCTCGTGCATAAACAACACCAGTAGTAATATTATTTAAAGCACCTGGCTCTAAGACAAACGGCCCAGCAGCTTGTACAAATCTTCTATCTCCTTGTGGATTAGGTGTACTACCAGGGCCTGTGGGGTATTGTTCAGACCAATAATCAAAAGGAACTGTAGATCCGCCCCCAGCAGAAACAGTTCCCCAATTTAATGGATCACTGTCTCCAGGGAAACAATAATTAGTTAAAATTGAGGTTGCATTTGCATCCGAAGCATTCCCAGTTCCTCCATAAACAAACGGAGTATTATCTTTCCAGAAGCCAAGCATGTAGTTATAAAAATCAACTCCTGTATTTGGATCCCCATAAATTGTAGAATTAAGAGTTCTATCAAAATATACAAACCTTTTCATACCAAATCGTTCGTTATCTATAATTCCATCTCCATAACCTATACCCAATCCCTGATAAGGAATACCTCCAAGATTTCTTGCAGATGAAACATCAGTTGTTAATGGGTTGTCAACGCCGTCATTGTCTTGATAAGGACCTTCAAAAAAATCAACTCCAACAGCAGGAGTATATCCTGGGATAGCATACTGACATCCATCATCATTTGCATCAGCATTGTATTGGTAACTCAACCCTCTTTGGACATCGCACCCAACATAGTCATCTTCAGAACAACCTATATCAGAATCTACCCAAACAGCGAAATAAGTATTGTTTAGTGTATAATAACTTCTATTTATAAGTTCGTAATTATAAAATGTCATAGAGTTTACTTCATCGTTGGTAGCAAAAGCAAAAGCTTGTGCTTTAATTTCCATTCCTATAGGATCTGCACCCGTTTCTGTATGAATATTCCCCTTGTCGTTAAAAACCCACCACATGTTAAAATCACCATAAAGTGTTACTCTTCTACTTGTTCTACAATCTATCTGACCAGTTAGATCATACCATGGGTAATCTCCGTCTACAGGATTGTATATACCATCATTATTTCTATCGTAAAAAGGAGCTAAATTGAAATCATAAGATTGATTTAAATCTAAGTCATTATTAAAATTACCTGGCCATTGTAAAATACTAGATGGAACTTGATAATCCGGATATTCAATACCAGCATCGCAGTTAGGATCATTAGAGCATTCGTACCAAGCATTAAAAAGTTCTATTTCTTGTCTTTCAGTTATATAAAAATTATCATACTCCATACAAACTTCAGGTGAAATATCTGCAAACCCCCAATCAAGAGTTCCCTGTGTAATGTCAAATGATCCACCTCCATCAACTGAGAGAGGACCTGCCCAGAAGTCATTTCCACTTCGGAAAGTCAACGCTGCAATTCTTAGTTGGTTATTTGGATCTGTTCCACCCATCCAAAGGGCACCAGCATATATTACAGTTTCTCCAGAACCTTTAGGAACTTCATATGCTGCGTCATTTCTTGATCTATCTTGCCACATAGAACCACCAGTTTCTATTAAAGCTGAGACGTTATTAAATTCCAAAAATTTCTTTCCAGTTGCAGGCGTACAATTAGCAGCCCTTGAAACTAGAGAATTATTTTTATTTGATTTTTTTCCAGAGTTGTTAGGATCGTTCCATGCATAAGTAGGATTAGCAACAAATAATGTGCTAACAAATAATAATATTAAATATTGTCTCATATACTTTTTTATAATATTTTATTAAAAATCTAATTTTACACCCAACCTTATTTGTCTAGGTATTCCAAAATTATATGGATTATTAGCCTTCATAGCGTAATAATATCTAAAAACTTCTTCATTGTTTTGAGTACTAATTGATGTTTGGAATCTTGCAGCATTTAAATAACCATCATCTCCTGCATTTCCAGTAGCTCTATAAACATTGGTAATATTTAATGTGTTAAAGACATTTGTCATTAACAAGTACACATTAAGATTGGCAGTTTTCTTTTTAGAATTTTCATTACCAAACTCCAAAGTAATGTTTCTATCTATTTGAAGATCTCCTCTAAAATTCCATGGCTTTCTAGACCCTAGTGGTTCTCCCTCTAAAATAGGAACTGGATTAGAAATTAAAGCAGCACCAGTTATTCTTTGCTGTCTGGAATACGGCATACCTGAAGCAAAATTTGCTACTAAATTAAGTCCCGTGTTTTTGAAAATTTCTTTTCCAGCTATTCTAGGACCGTTGTAACTAGATCCAGAACCATATCTATAATCAAGAGCTGTAATAATTTGATGTCTTTGGTCATAGGTGTATGGATAAATCGTTCTAAGGTTTGGTTGATCAGAAGCGATTAAATTTTGTGCTGCATATGGGTTAGAACCTGTTCCATCAGCAAACTGTAATGTATAAGATGCTCTCATTGACATATTACCAGTTCTTCTTAAATCATAAGCAACTGTTAACCCTTTAATAGTTCCAAAATCTATATTTCCCCAAGTAGAATAAGTTTGAGGATAAGCACCGATTTTATTAACCAACGCAACCTGATTTCTTTGTTCTCTATAAAATCCTGAAATTTTTAAAGAAGATCTAATATTTAGAACTTGCTGAAATCCAATTTCATAATCAATTGTCTTTTCAGGGAGAAGACTAGGATTATTAACTGTTCCAATATTTCCAGTTTGTAGATAGAAATAATCTATAGGATTTAATCTATTACCAGTAGTTGGTCTTTTTGTTAATACATCGTAATGCGCAAAAAATAAAGCCTCATCAGAAATTGGAAAAGAAAATGCAATTCTAGGCATTATATTAATTTGAGGCTTGTAATCTTCAAATGCATTAGAACTAACGTCATCGTCAGTGGAAACTCCTTGAACCAAGTATGGTTGAGGAACAACATATCCACTTGGCGTAATTGACTCTAAATCATTAACAGCTACACCATCAGATGTATACCATTGATTTCCTTCTCTGTAACCCATTAAAGTTGTCGGATCTTCTATATCATTTATATATACTGTAGCAGTAGAAGGAATATTTGTAGGATGAGTTACGGACTGTCCATTAATATCGCTAACCTCTCCAACAGTTCTTGTTGGATACAAAGAGAAATCGTCTTTTAAAACTTGTTGATTTGCATCAAACCTATCTACTCTAACCCCAACATTAAATATAAGATCGTCAAATGCGAACTTATCCATGATGTAACCTGCAATATAAATTGGTTCAAATGCACCGATAGGTCTAGTATAATTACCATATTTATCTTTTTTGGTGAAAAAATCATCAAAACTAGGTCTTCCAGAAATTTTATCACCTTTATGATCGTAACCATAATAGGTTACGTAATTGTTTCCTGAGTTTAATAATTCATCTGCACTGAACATGTCTAAACTAAAATCAGATGGATCCATTGCATCAATATTGATAAATTCTGTACCATTGGCGTCTAATCCTAGACTATTTCTTAAATTATAATCAAAAAATGTTTGTGGATCAGATCCGGAATAAGCTCCCGGTGCAGTATTTAAAGTTTCAAAACTTATTTGAGTAAGTGAACCAAAGTTGTTATATATAGGTTGGCTCTCATCAATTCCTCTACCATAATCCGTGTGAGAATTAGCAAGCTGTCTCATTAAACCCCAAAGTCCAATAGGTGCAACTCCAAAATATCTGTCTGTTCTCTGCTCATATTCAAAACCCAAAGATAGTGCATGGTCACCAATATCTGCTGAACCTACAGCAGTTATCCTGAACTGAGTATTATCAGATTGGTTAGAACCATTATATCCATATCCAATATTTTGCCAGAGACCATAGACGTTAGCTGGTCTTCTTCCATTTAAAAGTGCTCCACCGTCTAAAAGTTGAGTTATGTTTTCATAATTACCAGCAACTTCGTCATATAGGGAAAAATACTGAGTTGTTATTGCAGCCATATCAGCATTGGTGGTAGAGGGTGTAAAAGAAATAGAATCATCATTAACACCAGTTTGAACAAGATCTAAAACACCATTCCCATCAAAGTCTGAAAACTCATAAGAAGGTGTTTTTGCAATATCAAATTTTCCTATGTGGCCATAATTAAAATAATTATCTCCATGAGTATTGTCTTCTACCCAGCCATAGTTTTTAGAATAATCTACCATAATTGTATAATAGGCATTTTTCACTCCAGTTTGAGAATTAGCATCTTCAGCTAAATTTTGAAAACGTTGGGTAAATTTTCCATAAGCCCTCCAATCAAAATCTCTGTAATTGGCTAAATTATCGTAATTCATAAGCGAACTTTCCCAAGATGCTCCGTTACGATCTGAGTATGCACCAGAAGCTCCAAATGATATGTTCATATTTGGGCCAGCATTCACATCAATTTTACCTGCTAAAGAAGCTGTCGTTCTATCTACATTTTGACGATACTTAACTTTTTCAAATGCATCTTCTGTCAAAAAATCTGTGTTGTAATATGCCCCGAATCCTAATCCAGTTGGCCTTAATGGACCCATTTTGGAAGGATCAATAAGCGAATCTCTGTATGCAGGCTTAAGTCTATACTGGTCACCAGCAAGAGGTCTTGGATCTAGAACATGATTAAAGTTTCCAGAAACAAAGAATCCAAGTATAGGATCTGTTTTCTTTCCAGTACTATCTTTCTTCATAAGTAAAGGCCCAGAAAATGTTCCTTCTAAAAGATTGAAAGCATTATTATCCAATCCATAAACATTTTCATTAAATCCAATACCAGAACTTACTACCTCAAAACCTCCAAAATAGGATCTAGAAGCTCCTCTAGTTGTAACAGAGATAATACCTCCAGTTGCATCTCCAAAATTAGCTGGAACTCCTCCAGTCATAACACTTACTTCTTCAATAGCAGATTTAGGTAAATTAGTAGATCCTCTAACTTTAATACCATCTATATAATAAAAAGTTGCGTCATCCCTAGAACCCCTTACAGATGTAATATTACCATTAGCATCCGACTGTACTCCACCAACAGTACTTGCAATAGATCCTGCCGATCTTCCTGGCATTCTTGCTAAATCTTCTCTTGTAACAGTTCCACCAGAAGCACCACCATCTTTATCAATGAGAGGAACTTTGTAACTAACGACTTCTACTTCCTTTAAAAGTTCTGTCGCCTCTTTTAAATAAATTGGAGATAATGGCAATAGTTTACCACCCTTTACAATTAACCCTTCTAGTCTATAGGTTTGATATCCTACAAATTTAATTTCAAGAGTATACGAACCAGCAGAAATATTACTAATCTTAAAAACACCATCGAAATCAGTTGTTGCCCCACCTCTAATATTTCCATTTTGGAAAAGTGCAACATTTACAAATGGAAAGCCTTCTTTCAATTCATCAAAAACTTTACCTTTTATACTACCTCCCTGAGGCTGAGCATAACTTACAAAGCACAAAACAAAAAGAGATACGGATAATAAAATTATTTTTCTAAACATAGTCTGTTATCTTTAAACTTGAACGTAACATATAATAGTCGTACAAAATAAACAATAATTAACGAATTTTTAACATTTAGTCAATTTAAATTCAAAAAGTTTAATTATCATTTTTATTTTCTTTACGTTGAGAAAAAGATTTTTTCCTGTTAACCCAAACTTGCCAAGCTGGAACCACAGGCTTACCAGCTAAAAATCTTTGAGATTTTTTCAAAGTTTGCTTCATCCTTTTTCTTGTTGGTTTTGTTTGTTTTAGTATATGACTTTTTAACAAATCTTTTCTGGACCTTTCTTGCAGTTGAATATTATAATCTAGCTGTCTTTTTAAATCACTGTAAGAAAGGCCTTCCAAAACATGTTCGTTGTTTTCAGGTATTTTGTAGTTTTGATTTATCGAACGATTATTTGACCCTACCAACTCCCCCTCGTTTTGCGAGTGAAAATTATTTACAATGATAAACATTGCAAAAAATAATGAAGATTTTAAAACTATATTTTTCATGAAAGATATAATTCTCAAATTTAAAAATCTCTGGATATGTTTTTGTATAATATCTTTAAATAGTTGTACTAAAAATCAAAATATAGTTCCTTATGTATATGTAGACCAATACATAAATATTTCTTTGCCAAGTTATTCTTCATTAAATTCAATAGGGGGATGGACATACATTACCGGAGGAAGTAGAGGTATAATTATATATAGACAATCTTATGATCAATTTT
>JAYNHP010000081.1:0-5932 GCA_038108155.1 Flavobacteriales bacterium
GCTAATCCAAAAAAGACATTTGAAGAGTCCATCGCTTATATTGACGAAAATGGAAATTTTACTGATACCCCACCAGACAAATCAAAAAGAACTGTTATAAAAGCAGAAGATATTGAAATTGGTGTACCAACAAGACAAAATGAAAATGACGATCCTATTAAGTCAGGAAAACTTGAATTCTATAATAATGAAAAAGGATATGGATTCATTAAAGAAAATATAACTAACGACAAATACTTTGTTCATGTTAGTAGCCTAAATGGTGATATTGTAGAAAACGATAAAGTTTCTTTTGAGTTAGAAAAAGGACCAAAAGGATTAAATGCTGTAAGAGTAAATAAAATTTAAGGTATTCGCTCTGTAAATTTCAAATTCATTCAATCATACCTGTAAAATGGTACCTACCAAATTCAAATAAATAATCATAATTGTTAAAAATAAAATATGAAATTTTATAATAAATTACTTTGTCTCACTATTCTGCTGATGAGTGGCATTTTTTCAAATGCTCAAGAATTAATTATCGGGGAAGAAAGAATTGAACCAGGAATTGTAGTCATTTTTGAAGGAGCTATTAAAGATATGATAATGCCATCTTCTTCCAACTTAAATGAGAATTTAACAGATGTTCATATTGAAGCTAGAGTCAATTGGGATATAGATAATATTCCTAATGGAACACCTAAAGGTGGATTTGTTCCTTATTTACATATAAACGCATTAATTACCAACCAAAAAACTGGATTAAAAACATTTATAGACTTGATTCCACATATCAATCTTTCTGATAATTTTCATTATGCTAGAAATATTTCATTGCCAGGAAAAATAGAGGATTTATATACTGTAAAATATACTATATCTCCACCTTCCAAATACGATGTTTCTTTACATATGGACTGGAAAAATGAAATAGGCAATAGTTTTTTTGAAACTGTTACGTATAATTACAAGGATGTCCAATTCGAAGAAATTGCTAAGGCATCTAGGCGATAGATTGATTTAATTTTTAAGCTAATAACTTTTAATTCTTTCAAAAAAAATTAAGTTTTTCTAAAGCTTAATATCTAAATTACTTTTTAGTTTTCAGAGAGAATAATTATCTTAATTAATAACTATCATCTTTTGTTGATATTCATTATCAATCAATATTTTTAAAAGGTAAGTTCCTTTGGATTTATTAGATAAATCTACTAAAATCTCTTTTTGGTTTTGAAAATCTTTTTTAAAGACCAATCTTCCTGTTAAATCAAAAATATTCAGCTGAATTTTAGAATTGGAAATTGATTCGTAATTTAGTTTAAAGACTCCTATGTTTGGATTTGGAAAAACATTAAAAGATTCTTGATAGTTTTCATCAATTGCATTGGTGCTAGAATCTATTACAGTAATATTTTCACAATAAACAGAAGGTCCACATGAAGTATTTAAAGTTAGACATACATTATATGTACCTGAGGAAGAAAATGTATGCCAAGGACTGTTAGAGGAGCTTGTAGATCCATTTCCAAAGTCCCAAGAATTTGCACCAACAGTAGACGTATTTGTAAAATATACTGTCAAATTAGAGATTGTATAGGTATAGCTTGCTTGATTCAATGCTGGCTCTAATATGTTAAAAGCAGCTGATTGTGTGCATCCATTAGAATCGGTAACTATTACTGAATAAACACCAGAGGATAGTCCACTTAAACTAGAAACATTCCCAAAACTAGGGCCCCAATCATAAGAATAACCAGAACTTCCAGAGGCAACTACTGAAATAGTTCCGTCATTGGCACCGTTGCAGCTAATATCGGTTGAATAATTACTTAGAGATAGTACAGTAGAGTAGCTTAAATCGTAACTTATTACAGTGTCACATTGTAAAGAGTCGGAAATCACAATAGTATATAAGCCTGGAGATAAATTACTAATATTAGATGAATCGCCAAATAATGTTCCCCAATCATAAGTATATCCTGGAGCACCACCAGAAACTACCACGCCAATGCTCCCGTTATCTATACCCTGACATTGAGGATTATTTACAGAACTAGAAACATTCATTCCACAAATTGTTGGTGGAGTTACACAAAAATTATTAATTTCTTGATTACCATAATCTGCATTAGCAGCAATAGTTGAAGCCAATACAGTTCCACTATATACATGAGTAATCGTATAATCTCCATCTACACTACAAGAACCCCATTGAGAGCCAAACATACCATCACCATAAGAGTCATTTATTATAAAATCATAACAGTCGTCTGCTAGACATATAGTTTCTGTAATGTACTCGCCACCAACAACATCAGAATATGGACCGCCGCTAGCTAAAACATTCGAATTAACATCTTCAATTGTCCATGTTACTTCAGAACCCCAACAATCTGTATTAATTTCTAATAAAATATCTTGTCCTCCAATAGTAGCAGAATAATTTGCACTAGCTGCATCGTTTAAAGGATTACTATCTGTGTTTCCATTCGGAAGAAAAGTATATGCATTAAAAGTATGAGAACCTGCAGTACTAATCATGTTTGGTAAGGTTATAATTTCAGTCCCTCCAGGAGCTAAATTCCCTGTCCAAGAATAAAAATTATTGGTTGTACCATCAATATCGTAATTTATGGATACTGTTGTTAAATTATTTGTACCATAATTTCTTAGTATGATTTCTGGGTCGAAATTATCTACACAATAGGCTCCTTGAGGAGAATTTACTGTAGATATTCCTGCATCGTCAGGAAGAGTTGGAGTATTTGGATCCCATCCATCATCTGTTAAAGTAGAAATCCCACATGAAGTTGGTGCTAAATAAGTGTCTAAACCATTATTCCATGAAATACCCATTCTACCATAATAATCGTATTGGTTATTATTTACCGTACCAGCACATGCAGCAGCTCCTCCATATAATTGTCCAATAATTCTGTGGTTTTGATCAAATAAAGGAGAACCTGAAGAACCTGGTTCTGTTACTCCTTGTTCCCACTGAGTAATATACCATGTAGCTGCACCTCCATTCGTTGAGTGAAAAGGAGCATCATTTTCTCTACAAATCTTTTTGACATCTCCTGAGGGATGGTGAATTCCAGTTGCTTGGGTTACTGTAGTTAAATCTGAAGCATCCCAACCAGCATAAAAACAGTTCCAATTTTGAGCGTTGGTTAAGGTCATATTATCAATTTCAAGAAGAGCAAAATCAGAAGCTGCCGAATTCACTAAAATAGTAGCTCCATTAGCAGTTTGATCGTATGGAGGACCTGGGTCAACAGAACCTGCAGTTGTTGCGCAAGATTCAGTACCAGGGGGACTTTCCCAGTTAAATCTAAATGCCCAAGAACCTGTACTTCCCCCTAAGCAGTGGTTAGCTGTTAAAAAATAAGCGCTTCCATCATTACAGGTGTTATTAACCAAAGCACCAGTACAAATACCACTTCCACCAACAACAATCATAGCAACGGATCGAATTTCACTATCCCAACCATTTCCTAAGGGACAATTGACATCTATATTACAGTCCCCAGACGAGTTAAGAGCTCGAACTAGGTTTTTTTCAATTGGAGCCAGTGTTCTGTAGCCGTGTATTACGTTAGAAATTGTAAATCTTCCAGATTCTTTAACGTCTGCTGGCTCTACATATTCCACTATAATTTTTTCACCGTGTACTAGCTCCGAACCCAACTCACCATCTTCTCTGTTATTGATTGAAGTATAGGCTCCTACTCTGTTGGTTTGATCTATATCGTATAAATATAAATAAGCTCCTTTGGGAAGATAGAAATTTTGAAATAAAAGATTTACTGTCAAAGCTCCTTGACATTCTATTGCTAATTGCCAAATTCTATCTCCATTTGGTAATTCCTTCCAAGAACCAGAATTTTTTAGGTTGTAATTAACATCATATTTGTATCCAAATCTCCAAGGACGATCTTTTAAAGCATCGTTAATAATATCTTCAGAATCTACGATTGATTGATTGAAACCAGCCATGGTTTTTTCTGGAATATTTTGTAGACTTACTTTTCCATTCCAAGATAAAGGTTTTCCTAAATTAATTGTTTGGCAATAAAAACTAAATGAAAGACACAGTAATATGAAAGTAATTATTTTTTTCATTTTAAACTTTAATTTTTAAAATTATAATAATCCAATAGCAATAGTGAATTAAAATATTTTAATTAAACAGAATTGATTTGCAATATCTGAAAAAAATTTCGTTATGAGAATTTTAAAACATATAGTTACTTTTAATAAAGTACTACCTACATACATCACATAGACCATTAACATTAACAGCTACGTTATGAATTTCATGTTTTGGTAAAGAAATTTTCAAGGAGTTTAAAAGATCTTCACACGTTACAGTTTTGCACTTTAAACATTGAAAATGAACATGATTATGGGTATGATTGTCTGAGCTACAATCCATTCCACAAATAGCATAATATACTTCATTATTACTCTGGTAAGCAGTATGTATTATTCCTTTTTCTTTTAGTTTTTCTATTGTTCTGTACAAAGTAACTCTATCAATAGGTTGCATGGTATTTTGAATATTTGAATAACTCATAGCAGAACCATGATTTTGCATTTTCATTAATAAATTTAACCTATTTGAAGTAGCCTTGAGATTTCTCTTTTTAAGTATTTCTTTTATTGCATCAATTTTCATCCTGTTAATTTAAAAAAAAAGCAGATAATATTTTATCTGCTTTTAATAACTGTTGTAGAATTAAATGTAATACTAATGATCTTCACCACAATGTACAACATGGACTGTTCCAGTTGAATCTATATATCCAGCGTTTTCTAAATCTTCAGCTTCATCTCCACAAAATTCTCCTAATTCAAGTTCTGTTCCATTAACATCAGCATGACACTCATAACATTTATTACATGATGTAAATCCAATAAGTACAACTGCACTAAATAAAATTGCTACTTTTTTCATTTTTTATAATTTAATTGGGCTCTATAAATAATTTAAATTTTGAATAAAATCAGCGAACCCTTTTATGATTTTATTCAAACAACATTTTATAAGGTTAAAGATAGTTTCACAAAAAAGTTTCTTCCAGGATTTGGTATATAATAGTTTTTAAGTCGCGATAAATGATCTATATAATTAACATTAAGCAAATTATTTATTCCTACAGAATAACCAATTTTATGTTTTGTCGAAATTGAACCAATACAACTAAAATTTAATATTTGGTATGCTGAACTTGGAGTTTCATAAGGAGCAACACTATTTTGTTCAAAAAAGTGAATGTATTGTGCAGAGAAACTATTTAAATTAAGTTTATTTTCATTTTTAAATTCCACCTTAATTGTATTGTTTAGTCTGTTTTGAGGAATAAATGGCAGGCTATCCTGGTTAGTTAATATTGATAGATTACTTTCTAAATGTAACCAGTGTGCAATATGTGGATGATAATGCATCGCTATTTCTCCACCAGAAAAAACAGCATTAGTTTGTCTCATATCAAATATGTAAAGTCCAGAATTATTATCTGTCACAGGATGATTATTAGAATCAAATCTTTGAATTTTGTATATGTAATTGTTGATTTGGTTGATAAAAGGATTGATGACAATTTCAAGGTGGTCAAAATGTGCACCTAAATAAAAATCAATTTGGTTTGCTCTTTCAGATTCAAAATTTCGATCACCAACCAAATATTGCATTGTTGCATGATGAACTCCATCGGCAAGTAGCTCCGAAATATGAGGAGGTCTGAATCCTGTAGATGCATTTAACCTAGCTGTAAGGTATTTGGTAGATCTTGAAATACCTGCAGAATAATTTAATCCGCTAAAACTTTTATCAAAAACATCTAAAACCTCTTTGGTGGTTACACTTCGCTGATCATATCTTGCTCCAAGCTGAATATTCCATAAATTAAAAGTGCTTTTTAGTAAAGTGTAGGCCCCAAAATCA
>JAYNHP010000082.1:0-5931 GCA_038108155.1 Flavobacteriales bacterium
ATTATAATCATGACTGAAGCACCTTGCCAGTGCATTATTTTAAAAAACAATCCCAAAAATGTAAATATAGTAGAAAGTAAACCAATTAAATAAAGTGATTTTTTCATAATTTTTTTATTGCAATTTAAAAAAAAATAAGTTAATATTTACTCAATTGATTTTCAGAAGTCGAATGGATAGTCCACCATTTTTGTCGAATACATAATGATTCATTGTACTTTCTTGGTCATAATGAAGTGGTCTCGTATGTGCATAATCTTGGTACGCATCTTCAAAACTCCACCATCTGCCCATTTCCGTGATGTATTCAAAATTTCCATTACTCGTTCTTACGCCACCAGGAAGACCACTAAATCCACTTTCGTTGGTTGCATTCAAATTTGGTATTTTCCAATAAAGAGAATTGGTATCTTTCATTTTTCCTCCCGCAGTATTTGCATTGCCTAAATAATTTATCAAACTAATCCAGTCCTCTTCATAGGGAATTTTCCATCCAGCAGGACAGATTTTACATGGGAATGAATCGTAATAAAGAGTGTCTAGTATGATATTCTGATCATTTCTAATATATTTTTCTACTGGAATTGTATCACCAATCAATGCATGGTAATTATATAGTTTTCCATAAACTTCATCATTGAGTATATCATTGTCGTAATAACACCAAGAACCAATATTAGAGTTTGCCCACGAAACATCTGATAGAACATTATTTATAGGACTGCCGTCAGAGTATTTAGTTGTTTTAAGATTTACAGTAGTCCATTCTTGTCCATTTCCAATAATAACACTAGGATAAAAATTGCCATCAATATCTGATACGCCATTTCCTTCTTGAAAAGTAATAGAATTTGTTTGATTTGAATCTTTTTTGCAAGAAAGACAACAACAAATAATTAAATAAGCAATAAATTTCTTCTTCAAACTATTATCATTTTATAAATAGATAACTAAACCCTATAGATCCAAAATACAAATCATTATTTAAGCCCTTTCCAAAATAAGCGTCTAATTGCATTTTGTCGTTTAATAGATAAGAACCCCCAAAATCAAAATTTATTGTACTTCTTTTCAATATCGTATTGTAATTCCAATCTCCGTAAAATTCTAAAAACCCAGTAATCTTAGAATTAAAACTATTACTTAAGAAAATAGAATAACTAAAAAAATCCGTATAATTAGATGTAGCATAATTATGTCCTAGAGTATAACCAATACTAAAATTGTCGGTAATAGAATTTCCTCCAATTAATTTTGTTAAAGTATTTTGATTAATGGAATCAAAAGTTACCATGGATAAAAATGCCAATTGAAAATCATCTTTTCTAATAATTTGAATTTTTGTCCCTAGTTGGATTGGACTTGTAGAAATTTTATTTTCAATAGGAGATACTAATAAATCACTAGAAAATCTAAATTCAATTATATCAAATGCACCATATCTTAATAATAAATTAGGAAGACTTGAGGAATTAATCTCACCGTTACTGTATGAATACATTAAACCAGATTCTAATTGAAACGCCTTATGGTGAAGAGAATAAGAGTTATCAGTCTGAGCACTAGGTCTATCTGTTGCGATGGATTGAGAGAAGCTAAAACAACTAATAAATAAAAACCATATAAATAAATATTTTTTCATGTCCACTTTAATAAATTAATTAAATGCTAATTTATAAATATTAGTGGTGTGTTAATGAGATTATGGCTTTAGTATGATTTGGATAAAGATTTATTAATTCTTTTCTAGATGGCATTTGAAAGTCTTTAAAATCAAAACCAGGACTCACCGTACATCCACAAAGAACAAAATCGTTTTTATCCATTACTTCTGATGCAAACCATGTATTTGCAGGAACTACATACTGAAGAAACTCTCCTTGATCAAGGTTTTTCCCAATTTTAATAATATTGTAATTTCCATTTTTATCTATCGTATGTAGAAGTAGGGTAGAACCCATATAATAATGCCACATTTCGTCTTGCTTAATTTTATGAAATGCTGAGAACTGCTGTTTTTCTAAAAGAAAATAAATTCCAGTTGAATAATTTCTATCTCCCTCTGCACCTTCCCAAAGGTTATTGACATTTATTAAACCTTTGCTTCGATAATTTTCTTTGTAATACCCTCCTTCTGGATGCGCACTTAAATTTAGACTTTTAATAATTTCTTTAGAATTCATTTTTAATTAATCAAATTGGTGGTTAAAATAATCAATAGAAATATTTCCTTTAGAAACTTTATTTAATTCTGGTATTTCTTCACTGTAACTCTCTAAATCTCCAGTAAGTAATGCAGGCATCTTTTGATTCTTCACATCAAATGTTATTTTTATATTAGAGGGTAAATCAAACTTTTCTCCTCCATAATTAAGTTTTGCTGAATAGCTACCTTTATCTTTTGTAATTAATATCATTTCACTAATAAGGTTTCTAGAATTGATCCAAAATTGTCCTGTAACTATTTCGGAATTAATATCCATGGGAATTACTTTTATGATTTCGTTTTCCTCTTCATAACCAAGAGAAATAGCAATAAATTCTGAATTGAATAGATCCGTAGTTGTTGCACCCATTTCATTTTTTGGTAAAAAGGCAAATCCTTTGATTTTATAATCTATTTCTTCAGGATTTTTAAAAACCATTTTCCCTGTTCTTTCTTTGATTTTAATAAAACTCACATCTATTTTAACTTTTATATCACAGCTATAAGGCGGTACATTTTCTAGTTTTTCTTTGACAAGCAAAATTTTACTTTTTGCTTCATCTGATTGGGCAATAAAATTTATTGAGATAAAAGAAAATAGAATAACTATACAGGACTTCATGTTAAGATATCTTTTTTATTAAAATTATACATTCCCACGGCATTAAAAACTATTATGTATCCCAACTGGACCAAGAAGGATAACTTTAGTTTCTCAGTTTCAATTTCAAAATCAAAAAAGTATTGCCACTTTATAAAGTGACTTGTAAATATGTAAGGAATAATATCTTTAAATAGTGGAGCACCAAGAGTGAAAATAATATTCAGGCCTATAATAATAGCAATTGTTCCAACAATAGGACCTATTGCATTATTTACAAAAGAAGAAATCATCATTGAAAGTGAAGCAACTACAATCATAGATAGAGTACCTGAACAAAACGCAAAAAAGAAACGCCATCCTACGTCGTTGCTACTGATAACCGTTACTCCACGTCTTAAAACAATCAAATCACCAGAACCAAATAAGAAATAGCCTAAAACATAGGTCATCAGTGCTAAAAAAAAGACCAACGAAATGGTATATAAATATCCACTTAGAGCTTTTGCTAGATATATTTGATTTCTTGTGTAAGGTCTTTGTAAAATTAACCTCAAAGTACCTGAACTTGCTTCACCAGCTATGGCATCTCCAGTTACCAAACATATAAGAATTGGAATATGAATAATTAGACTATTTAATAGAATGTAGGTCATTAAATTTGTATTAATAATTTTACCCTCTAGCCTAAAATCATTTTCAAGGTTTTGGATGGCGATGGAAATTAATTCTTCCCCTTCATAAAACATGGCTAACTGCATTGCACCAACAGTAAGAAATATAGCCAAAAAGCCTATGTAGGTTCTTGGTCTCTTGACAATTTTGAAAAGCTCTATTAGTATAAGTTGTATCATTTAGTTAGCCCTAAAAAAAGTTCTTCAAGTGTTCTCATTTGTTTCATTTCAGAAATTGAAATATTTTCATCTACCATTTTTTTGAGTATTAATGGAATATTTTCTTCATTAATATTCGCTATAATAGAATCATTGGTGCTTTCAAAAACTATTGATTGTTTTTTAAAAAAAACAGCAATACTTTCCAAATTTTCAGATTTGAAACTAACTTTTAATAATTCATTTTGCATTAATTCCTGAACATTTCCTTCTACAATTTTTTCGCCATTGTTTATTACAACCATTCTGTTTGAAATCTTTTCAATTTCACTTAAAATGTGACTAGATATTACAATAGTGATGCCCATTTCTTGGTTGATTCTTAATATTAAAGATCTCATATCGCTTTGACCCTGAGGATCTAAACCATTTGATGGCTCGTCTAATATAATTAAGGAAGGTTGATGCATAAGAGTTTGTGCAATACCAAGCCTTTGTTTCATTCCTTGTGAAAAACCACCTACTTTTTGATTTTTTTTATCCCATAAATCCACTTCTTTTAAAACCTCACTTATTCTGTTAGTGTCTTTAAGTCTAGACATTTTGAATAAAATCTTAAGGTTATCATAAGCAGATAAATTTTTGTAAAAGTCGGGCTTCTCAATTAATGCACCAATTGAGGATAAAAAATTCCTATTAGAACCTGAGTTGCTTTCTCCATTAATTAAAATCTCACCACTATCAGCTTTAATCAAACCCAAAACCATTCTTAAGGTTGTGCTTTTTCCAGCACCGTTAGGACCTAGAAATCCATAAATATCACCCTGGTTTACATGAAGATTAATATTATTTACAGCCTTAAAATCCCCAAAAGATTTGTTTAAATTTCTAACAGATAAAATCTTTTTTCTTTCCACGTTTCAAATTTATAAAATTGTTTAACTTATTGATAAAATATTTAAACAAAATTATTTCTTACATCTTTTACTGCAATAAATAACCTCATTCCAATTTTTTTCCCATTTTTTTCTCCACGAAAATGGTCTATTGCAACTCTTGCAAATTTTATAGGGAAGTTTTTCTTTATGTCCCTTCATTAATTAAACTTTGGGACTTCTTTTCTTCTTGCGTATGGATAGGTATCGATTTTTTGAAGTTTGTAATAACTATTTAATCCTCCAATTCCTGTAGAATTTAATTTTTCTAAATCTATATATCCTTCTTCACTTAAAGATTCTTCTGCAACAAATACATGTTCTACAGTCCCAACTATCATAATTGTATTATTTATTTCAATTGGGATGCTTTCTTGAAATTTCATGCCTATTTTTAATGGACTTTCTTTTACAAATGGCGCAATAAAGCCATTATGAAACCATTTTGTGAAATTACAATGCTCAAATTCCGATTCGCTTTTTTCAAATTTTGCAGAAGTATAATGACCATTTAATGTGCTGTCATTTGGTAAATGATTTATAGTATAATAACCATTGCTCATTATATTATTATAAGTGTCTCTTCTAACATTAATCTGTGGTCTTAGAATAAAACCAAGTAAAGCAGGGTGACTTCCTAAATGTACTACACTGCTGAAAATAGCAAGATTGGTATTTTTACTATCGTCAATAGTTCCAATTAAATTTCCAGGCTTAATCCCAGTTATACTATTTATAATATTTAGTCTTTTAACTTTTTCAAGTTCTAAAATATTTTGCTTTGAAAAATGTTTCATTTTAATTTTAAATTTTTTATTCCCTTGTTCCAATAATTAAAGAAAGATCCATTTGCATCTAAATCATTGAAAATCCAATCTCTTTCTTCTTTATTTCCGTTGAAATGTCTAGAAAACGGATGCTCTTTGTAGTAGATTTTTGAATGGTTGTCAATATAGGATTCAAATTCACTAAACTCCATTACTGCAATTTGTAAATCTTTAATCTCCTTGGAAAGTAAAATGTAGAAATCCATCACTTTTTTAGAAACAGGGTATTTTTCGTAATGAGAAGGCTCCAAAAGTAAAATTCTGTTGGCTTTTTCATCTTTTTTCCAATTAGAATCTAAATTATAGGCAGTGTAAATAAATGTTGGTAATTCATTATCAATATTAATTGGCTCTTTATTTGGAAGTTCTATGTCAAAACTAAAATCAGTTTCATCTTTAATTTCCAAAGGAATTTTTTCAAATTCAGACAGCTCAGCATAAGATTTATCTAAAAAAGTATTTTTATCTTTAGTATAGCAATATTTATTAATATTTTCTTGATTTGCTATGTATTTCTTATGGCTGTTAG
>JAYNHP010000083.1:0-5734 GCA_038108155.1 Flavobacteriales bacterium
AGAAGAAACCAAATAACTGGGAAGCGTTGTATACCGTAGCTTCGTCTAACAATATAAGATTTTGATCAGGACCACCACCTCTTACATAGAAACCAGTATTGCCTTCACCTCCAGATGAAACACCTGGCAAAAATTGAATGGTTTTTAGTACATCTACTTCTCCCATAAATGCTGGGATTGTTTTAATTTTATCCATGGACAAATCAATCTTTCCCATTTGGGTTCCTTTGGTATTTTCATCGCTCTCTTTGGCTTCTACCACTACCTCATCTAGTAAATCTTGGCTTTCCGATAATTCTATATTTAACCTAATGGGTTCTGAAAATTGAACATTTTTAACAACGCTAGAATATCCTACATATGAGTATTTCACATCGTATTGACCAGTATTAAGAGAAATTGAGTAATATCCATAAACATTGGTAGAAACTCCTTTAGATTCTTTTTCTACAAAAATACTTACCCCAATTAATGCTTCCCCAGTTTTAGCATCTTTAACATATCCGCTTAAAGTATGGTTTTGGGAAACCACAAAGAGTGGAAAAAAAAGAATATAACAGAGTAAGTTTCTAATCACGGGGCGAAAATAACAAGTTTTGTTTAATTATTAATAAAAAAGTCTAAACATTTTTTATTTTTTCAAAGAGTTTTAGTTTTTGTAGACCTCAAAACAAAGAATTTCAATTAAGATGTAATAAAAAGAAAGAAGTTTAATCAGTGAGAATAAAATTCTAGAAACTATACATGGTTCTTAAAAAAATACCCGAACCCATAGACTGGAATTTAGTATTTAACTCTCCAAATGCAGATTGTGCAGTAAGCATCAACTCCCAATCATCGTTAATATTGTAAACAATAGATGGCATAAAAAGAGCAAGATTTATTCCTTGCATATAAAAAACAGCAAAAGATCCATTGAGTGCAGGATTAAATGCACCACTAACCTGTCCAAAATAAGTCCATTTTGATGGCATTAACGACTTGGCAGAAATATCACCAATAAAAGTTTGAAATAAATTCGAAGAATTCAATGGCTGACTAATTCCTGAACTATTGTATAGAACTGAGGTGTTGATATAAATGCCTTTTTTAAACGAATAGTCTAAGGTGGTAGACAAACTTAAAGCACCGTTACTTTCAAAAAATTTAGTTTTAGGTTGAAAATAAGATATTTCAGTTTTAAATCCTGCATTTTTAATATTTCCAGCCCAAGCAGTTCCAATAGCAATATCATTAAAATAGTTGGCGGCAAGAAATTGGAAATCGTATTTCCATTTATTGATTTTCCATAATCCAGCTATTACAGTACTATCCAAAGAATTTCCAATTTGAACAGCTCCTTCAAAACTAGACATATCGTCACCATAATATTGAAATCTAACTGCATCTACGCCTGGTCTTTCTTGGTAATCAAAATCAACCAAACTATAAGCGTTAAATAAATCGTTGGGATTAAAAGCCAAATTAACACCCCAATTAATTCTTTGTCTACCAACAGTTAGCTCCCAATTATCTTCACTGTATCTCATATATGCTCTATCTAAAATAGAATGAATAACCAAAGGATTTCTATCTAAAGAAACAAAAGACAAATCTACTTGACCATTGTCTTTTTCTAATTGTTTACCTAAATGGGGATTTAAACGGGTTGCTTCCCCATAAAATATCCTATTTCGCATTTCAAAAACAGTAGTAATTTTATCGCTTAGATAAGCTTTGAATCTTATTCTATTGTGAATTAGATTGTCTGTAATTAAAGAATCCAAATCTACTACCGAAGTGGTATTCATATACTTTACAAAGCCAGAAAGCTCTACTTTTTCCTTCCATTTATTTTTTTTAATTTCTTGAGAAAAAAATGAAAAACTAAAAGGAAATAATAGAAAGCATAAAAAATAAATTCTCATTTTATTGCTTTTTGTCCGAAAGAATTTTCCCGTCCTCCAAAGTAATTATTCGTTTTGCTCTATCTATAACTCTTTGGTCGTGCGTAGAAAAGATAAAAGTCATATTCTCTTCCTTATTTAGTCTATGCATAATATCTAAAAGATTAGAGGTAGATGTAGAATCTAAATTGGCAGTAGGTTCATCTGCTAGTACAAATTTTGGTTTGGAGGCCAGTGCTCTAGCTACTGCTACTCTTTGCTGCTGACCACCCGATAGTTGACCTGGTCGTCTATTTATTTGATCTGATAAACCAACCGCATTTAAAAGTTCTTCGGCCCTAGATTTTCTATCGCTTGCAGAATCTCCCTGCATCAACATAATAAACTCTACATTTTCCTTTGCCGTCAAAACAGGAATTAAATTATAAGCCTGAAAAACAAAACCTATGTTGCGCAATCTAAAATCTATAAGTTCATTGGACTTAAGATTGGTAATATCGGTATCGTTAATCACTACTTTTCCTGAAGTGGGTGTATCAAGTCCACCAATAGAATTTAAAAATGTGGTTTTACCAGATCCTGAAGGACCAACTATTGCAGTAAACTCCCCTTGCTGAAAATTAATAGACACATCATTTAGAGCCTTTACTTCAATATCTCCTTGTTGGTATATTTTAATTAAATTATTGGTTTCAATTACATTCATATTTTTAGTTTTTTATAGTGCTCTAACTGCTTCTGCAGGGTTTAATTTTAAAGCTCTTCTTGCAGGAATTAAGGATGAGAAAAAAGTTACAATCAAAGTCAAAATGGTAATGTTTATATAATTGTCGAAAGATAATTTGGTAAAAATTCTTGTTCCAATTCCGAGTTCTTCTAATCCTTCACCTACAGAAGAAAGGTCTATACCATGAATTCCAAAATAAGAGATGAAAGAATAGGATAAAAATATGCCTATTGGAGCTGCAACTATAGAAATAAATAGAGTTTCAAAAACTACCATGAAAAATACTTTTCTTTTATTAAGCCCCACAGACATCAACATACCCAACTCTTTTTTTCTTTCCAATACTGCCATAAGCATGGTATTGATAATCCCAAAAGAAAGGGCTATTAAAATAATACCCATAAAAATATAGATAACACTTCCCATGATTTCTTGTGCATAACCCAACTCAGGGGCAATCTGTCCCCAAGATTCTATCTTATTATTTGGGAAACTTTTACTTAGACCATCTACTTTACTATCTACTATATTTAAATCTTCACATATAATTCCTATTTCGTGAATAGCAGAACTGTTTGCTAATATTTTTTGCAAATCTTCTCTTTTCATATAGATATTGGTTCTATCAAATGAGGTACTAGCTGTTTTAAAAATACCCTCCACTTTTAGTTTGATTCGTTGCTGGTCCCCATTTTCATCCACAAATGTTAAATAGATTTTCTTTTTAATATCTAATTGCAATTTCTCTGCTAATTTTTTACCAATTAAAGCAGGTTTACTCTTAATACTGGTAAAGTAAGTTCCCTTGACCATGCTGGTATGCACATTAGTAACTTTTGATTCTGATGTGGGATCAATTCCAATTAGACGAATTCCAGCTGAGCCATGGGCTGTAGATGCCATTCCAGAGATAATTGTTCTTGAACTAAATGCCTTAATAGTTTGGTCATTTTTAAGCGAAATTTTAAGAGAATCAAAGTTTTCTACGGTATGCTTTATATCAAAGTTTTCATTAAAAGATGGATGATGAATTTGAATGTGGGAAAGATAGGAATCCACTGCACTACCCATTCTCTGATCATTTAAACCCAACATCATAGAAACAGCAAAAAAACCTGAAAAAAGACCTAAAACCATAGAAACAATCACTGTTAAACTCCTAAGCTTATTTCGCCAAATATTTCGCCATGCTATTTTTATTACTGTTTTCATATTATCTTTTCATGGCTTTAACTGGGTTCAACTTATAAATTGTAATAATAGGATAGATGCAAATAAATAGTGAAATAAAGAATATAATTAACCCATGGGTAATTGGAATATCGTAAGAACTCATAAATGGAATGATAGCTTCAAATCCTTGATTTTCCATCATTTCAGCTTGTTCTGCAGGAAATTCTAACGGATTGTTGTGAAAATGGATAACAAGCGGCCTAGATAAGATAACACCTGTAAGAACACCAATAGATGTTAAAAAAATGGTTTCATAAACCATAGATATCATTAATTTAATTTTTTTCATACCAATAGAAACTACTACACCAAATTCATATTTTCTTTCTTGAGTCATCATGAGTACGGTTCCAAAAATTCCAAAGGTTATTATCATATATAAAATAAAAATCATCACAAGGCCACCAGCACTATCGGCTTGAATCACCTGCTGAATTTCTGGCATCATTTCTTGCCATGTCATAATTTCATATTCCTCATTTAAATTCTTACTTAAAGAAGAAACTATATTTTGTTCATCGCTGTATTCTTTCTTATTGATAACTAAATGTGTCATTAAATTATTTGCCGATAGAAAATCTTGAGCTGTAGGCAGCGACATGAACACACTTACATTATTTAAGTTAGGATTTTTCATGTCTAAAATTCCACAAACAGGAAAAGCTCCAACGGCTTGCATTCCATGATATCCTTGACCAACAAAAATTAAAGTATCTCCTACTTTCAAATTGTAATATTTGGCAATTCCTTTTCCAATATTAACAGAACTTGAATTTTTAGTCAATAGTTCTCCATCTACTAATCTTTTATTCCAATCGGTCATTAATTGTTCTTTGTCTGGTTCTATTCCATTGACAAAAACAAATTTTGACAAATCTTTATAGGAAGATAAGCAACCGCTTTGAAGTCTTTTGGTAGTGTGGACAACCTCTTGATTGATTTCAATTTTCTTAATTAATGAATCGTTATATTCAAAAGCATTATCTATGGTTTGTTCTTCCCAGTAGCCACTAGAATGAATTTGTATGTGGCCAGAATAAGAACCAACAATATTTTTAATCATATTGTCATACATTCCCAATTGTAAAGAACGCATCACAACAGCTAAAAATACAGCAATTACAATAGCTGTAATGGTTATGATACTTCTCTTTTTATTACGCCAAATATTACGCCAAGCGAGTTTAATTAACATCATCTATTTTAATCTTGATACATATTGTGTTGTAAAATAATTGGAAGGTATTTCTTTGTCAAATTCCCAAGAATTGTATTCAATTACTGTTTTATTACCTTCATCCTCCAAAGGAATAAATTCAATTTTGGAAGGAAGTTTTTTATTGCCAAACATTTTAAAATTGTATCCATTCATTAAATTAACTAGTTCTTCATCTTCATCATAAAACTCGACTTTAACTTGCATATAATCCGATTTATCTATCCAAACAATCAACTTTCCCCAAACTACAGTAGCCTCTTCATTGGGTAATAGTTCTAATTTCCAGCAGTTCAAACCCTCTACTATTTCTTCTTCTAAAATTTTATGCGAGTAATCTACTACCATAGAAGATTGTTTGACCAAATCATCGTTGGTTAAATCTGTTCCCATAAAGCTTTGGGTCATCATAGATGGCGGAAGTTTTATAGTTCTTTCTAAAGAAGGTAAGTAATTCCAAACTTCATTTTTTCTCTTTAAAAAAACAGAACCTTTTTCTTTAGCAGGACTAGTAACCAATGAAACTGAATAATCAGTTCCTTCTGACCAGCTTTTCATAGTCATGGTCTTTTGCCATTTTGGCCTAACTATGGTTATAGTCATTTCAGAATAGGAAGATTCTCCTCTTAATTTAGCATCTGCCTTTTGAATAATTTCTAATGCTGTTTGGCT
>JAYNHP010000084.1:0-5495 GCA_038108155.1 Flavobacteriales bacterium
TATTCTATTGATTGAACTAGCATGATATCCTTCCTCTCCAAAAACATTTAAAGCTACTTTAAGAATGTGACTTCTTTTCTCTGCTCTAATTAACTTATTTTGTTCTTTTGTCTTGGGCATTTTTTGACTGACCGTTTAGTCAAAAATAAATAAAAAAAATAAAAACACCTAATTAACCACCCTTAAATTTGACTTTAGCACCTAGTTTTTCTAAAAATTTGAAAACTTTATCTCTATGGTTTCCTTGAATATAAATTTGAGCATCTTTATATCCTCCCCCTACGCCACATTGCTGTTTCAACTTTTTAGATAAATCCTTAGCATCTTCATCATTACCAACAAACCCCTCAACTAATGTTACAGATTTACCACCTCTATTTTTTCTATCAATAGAAACATATAATTTTTGTTCATTAAAAGGTAGTGTTTCAATAGTTTCATTATTCTCATCAAAATCAAAATCAGGATTAGTAGAATAAACCACATTTACACGATTTTTTTTGGACTTTCCCACTATCTACTTATTAAAAATTAGAACTTTATTGTCGTTGGAATAAAACGTATTTAATTCTTTTGTTATAAAATTCTCTACATAAGATTTCTGGAAATTTTTGAGAGTATCGTTATTCCACCTAATAACAAAAACAAAATTAGTGTCTTTAACTCCATTTAACTCGCTATAAGATTGACCATAATTTAAAGATTTTATAGATGGGAAATGGGTTAGAATCCTAGTATTTAATTGATCCAAAGCATTTTTCTCCCTCATTATATTTTGAAGTTTGCTCTTGTATAAGTCTCTCTCTTCTGAAATAGATAATATCTTTTTGTCATTATCCACTAGTATTTTATTTAACAACTCTTCTTCATCTATAGCCTTGGACTGTAAATTATGAATCTCTAAATTTACATTACCCATTTCATAATTAGTAAGCTGTAATTTCCAATTATTTATCTGTTCTTCATTGATGTATTTTCCTCCAATATTTAAAATTATTTCAGGGTTCTCGTCCTGGTAATTTAATTCTTTGGTAAGTACTTCAATTTCTGGATTAATAGATATTTCATTTTTAATAAAGTTATCTGCACTTTGTATAAAAATAGACTCGTGTATAATATGGTAAAATTTAAAAACACTTGGAATTACTATTAGAAGTAAAACTGTAAAAACATAAATTTTTACTTTCTTTTCAATTTTAGGATTAACAAATTTAACCTTTGGAAAACTCAATAGTCTCAAAACAATAAATGTCGATAGACATATAAAAACACTGTTTAATAAAAAAAGGTAAAAAGCACCAATAAAATATGGCCAATTTCCAACTGCCATTGCATATCCAACTGTACATAAGGGAGGCATCAAAGCAGTAGCAATTGCGACCCCAGGAATTACTGTTATTGTTGTGGCTTTGTTTTTTACTGTTGTTGCTATAACCCCAGCTAGACCACCGAAAAAGGCAATTAAAATATCTAATACATGTGGTTTAGTTCTACTTAAAAGTTCTGATGTTTCTGATTTAATTGGAGTTATTAAATAAAATAAATAAGATGCCAAAACACTAGCAGCTACCATTATCCCAAAGTTTTTTAAAGACTGAATAAGTGCTTTAAAATCATTGGCGGATAAAGCATACCCTATTCCTCTTATGGGCCCCATTAATGGAGATATTAACATGGCTCCTATTATTACTGCTGGAGAATTATTAATTAAACCAATGGAGGCAACCAATATAGAACAAATTAGAATCCAAATATTTATAGAAGAAAATTCAATATCGCTTCTTATATCTTCAACAGTTTTTTCTTTATCTACTCCATCGTAAATAGAAAATAAATTTTTCAAGAAATTAGTTACCGAACCAAATGCCTGCTTTACAGAAACCTTCTCAGCTTCTGATTTAATAGGGTCGTAGTCTATTTTATTATTTTCTTCCATATAGGTATCCTTCTACTCTAATTTACAAGAAAAAGTTAAATTTTAATATCATAATAGATTTTATTATTTGAGTTGTTCTCTTTGGGACATAAATAATAGAACATAAACCAAATGAATCATGTTGTTAAAAAGTGGAAACATGACCAATGCAATGCCAGTAAAATAAGGCCAAGAAGCTTGAAATTCAAAATTTAAAAAGATATAGGGAGCTAAAACGTAGGCTACTTGAAAAATCCAATAGAAAGTCCATCCTAACTTAATTCTAAAAAACATTAAAGTTACCCCAACCATTGCAAATATATCAAAGACAATTCTTAAAGCATATAAACTTTTAAGTTGTGAAGCTAAATATTCATTGAATTCAAACCCATTTTCATCTAGATTATCAATTACTAAATTTAAAAAACTACTCTTTTCAGACTCCATAGATAAACCATCCAAAAAGAGAAAGAAATAACCAATATCCGAAACAAAACAATAGATAAATCCTATTAAACTTAGTAGACAAAGCCACTTAAGAGCGTCAAAATTTTTCATTCTTCAAAGAATTTATATTTAAAGTACTGATTATCATTACTAGAATTCATTTTTATATCCAATATTTTTCCATTTCTACTAACTTTCAATATAATTTGGTCATTTTCAAAATAATTTAGCCAATGGTTCAAATTATTATCTATCCTAAAATCATTTATAGCCAATATTTCATCTTCCTTTACAATCAACGACTTATACGCAGCACTTCCCTCTAAAACATTTAAAACTTTAAGATGGCCATTTTTAAAATAGGTCTTTAATCCAAGTTGCCAACTTTTATTTTCGGATTTAACGACTGAAAACTTCCAACCAAAAACCTTTAAAGCATCTTCAAGAAAATCCATGAAATCTTCTTTTCCATAAATAATTTTATCAAAAATATGGTTGAAACTTTCTCCAGAAACAGTTTCTAGAGCATTCTTATAGCTATTCATATCATAACTCGTTAATTTATTTGAGCCAGAGTACAAAGATATCATTACGTCATGTAAAGATTTTTTATGGCCAGTAGCCTTTCTTATTTTTGCATCGCAAATCATAGCTATTAATGCACCTTCTACATAAATAGAAACTTTTCTGCCAGGAATTCCCTGAACATATCCATCTAACCACGTATCCCAGCTAGATTCTGAAACAGAGTAATGATTTCGACCATCGCTATGAAAGTGTCTTTGAAATAATTTTTCCAATTCATTAAAATATTCATTTCTAGAAAAAACTCCACTTTCAAAAAGTATTCTATCTCCCATATACGTAGTCACTCCTTCTGTAACATAACCCATATGAGTAAAGTTTTCTTTAGAAAAATCGTAGGGTAACATGTCGCTAGGTCTTATTCCTTTTACGTTCCAAACGTGGTACAATTCATGAGAAGAAACACCCAATAGTTCTACATATAATTTTTCAAAAACATCGTAGGAAGGCCCCAATAGTATAACTGTAGAATGGTGGTGTTCAACACCATGGTAAGAACTATAAGGAGTTATTTGAAATAGAAATAGGAAACTTTTGTGAGGAAATGAACCAAAAAGGTTTATCTGGTAATTAATAAAAGAAGTAAAATCTTTAAGCATTTTTTCCCAATTAACTTTTACTTCCCCTTGAAAGCAAAAACTAAAATTAATATCGTTAATAGTAATAGATTTTTGCTGTATAGAATTACTAGCAATAATTGGAGAATCTGCCAATTGGTCAAAATTAGAAGCTTTAAGGGTATTATTTCCGAGCTTTTCCAATGAAGTGTGAATTTTATAATCTAATGGTAGTTTAAATTCTATTTCATATTCTAAATCAAGATCTTGAGAATTGTAAAGCATGCAATTTACAGGATTTATATAAAGTTGGTTTTGATCTAAGTAAGTTGACCCTGCATTTAGCTCAGATGCATAATAACTGTAGGAGACTATTAACTGATTTGTATTTTTACATTCGACTTCCCACAAATCTTTTGTTTTTTTCGAAAACCTGACTTTATTATTCTCACTATCTACCACATTAAAATCTTTAATGTTTTTGGCAAAATTTCCAAGTTCATATCTACCAGGTCTCCAAGAAGGAAGTTGTAAGTTAATCTTTGACAAACCTTTTGCATCAACAATTAACTTAAAATCTATAAAATGTCTATCCGCATCTTTATAACTAACCAAATATTTCATATATCAAAAATAGAATTTATGAGACATAACAGGTCTTAAATTGTGTAATAATTATATTTGCTCTTATGAAAGAATTTGATGTTGTTCTATTAACAGATTCGAGATATGTAAATCCTAAAAAAATAGATCCTTACATACAAAATGTTTTAAAAGAAGACGGATTGGTAATGGATGGTCTAGAAAAATTAAATCTTAAAACCATTAAAAAAGACTGGAACGACCATAAGTTTAAATGGTCTTCAACAAAAAGTGCAATATTTAGATCTACTTGGGACTATTTCGATCAATTTTCAAACTTTAGAAATTGGTTAGACATAGTTAAGGATCAATGTTTTCTAATAAATCCTTACGAGCAAATAAATTGGAACCTTGACAAACATTATTTATTAGACTTACAAAAAAAAGATATACCAATTGTAGAGAGTGTATTTGTTCCTAAAAAAAAAGAACTTGATTTAGAAACTATTTCAAAAAGTAAAAATTGGAAAAATATTGTTGTAAAGCCAACTATTTCTGGAGCTGCTAGACATACTTATCATTTAAAAAATAATGAAATAAAAAATTTCCAAAACAAATGGCTTTCTCTTACCAATGATGAAGATTTTATGGTTCAAGAATTCCAGAAAAATATTCTATCTTCTGGCGAAATTGCAGTAATGCTCTTTGGTGGAGAATACTCTCATTCTGTACTAAAAAAAGCAAAAAAAGGAGATTTCAGAGTACAAGATGATTTCGGAGGAAGTGTTGAAATAATAAATGCTTCAACGGAAATAATTGATTTGGCAGAGAAAACTGTAAAAAGTCTAAAAACTATGCCTCTTTATGCGAGAGTTGATATTATTTTAGACAATGGTAATAGTCCTGTAATTTCAGAACTAGAACTTGTAGAACCAGAACTCTGGTTTAGATTTAAAGAAGAATCTGCTTATAAATTAGCAGAGATTGTTAAAGATTTTTTAAACAAATTGAATTGTTAAGCTATTTGAAGAAGAGAATTTATAAATTCGCATAAATAATTAAAATTTGAGCTATGAATTATGACGTAATTGTTTTAGGAAGTGGACCTGGTGGATATGTAACTGCCATAAGAGCTTCTCAACTTGGTTTAAAGACTGCTGTTGTGGAAAAAGAATCTTTAGGTGGCGTATGTTTAAATTGGGGATGTATTCCAACCAAGGCGTTGCTGAAGAGCGCTAATGTTTATGAATATATCAACCATGCAGACGATTATGGGATAAAAGTTTCTAGCCATAAGGCAGATTTTAATGCTGTTATAAAAAGAAGTAGAGATGTTGCCGAAAAAATGAGCGGTGGAGTTAAGTTTCTCATGAAAAAAAATAAAATCGATGTTATCATGGGAACTGGTA
>JAYNHP010000085.1:0-5353 GCA_038108155.1 Flavobacteriales bacterium
GGGTATGATAACGAAGATCAAGCACCAAATTCTGCAGCTTCAGGCTACTATTACGATATAACTAGGTCAAATTCTGTAAATGCTGTTTTATATATCGAGTGGACTGATGAAGATCAGTACGGTACTGGTGGAAATGTTTTAAATGCAGATGTAACAGGTATTACTTTTGGTTATTACAATGGTTCTGATTGGGATGTTATAACATCTTCACCTACAGGAAGTATTTCAAATGGAAATGTTACTTCCAATGCATTTAATTTTGCTGGCCAATATGTTACTCTTGGTTCATTAGATGGTGAAAATAACCTTCCTATTGATTTAGTTTCTTTTGAGGGTGAGTGTGTAGACAATCAAACCAACTTAGAGTTTGTAGTGGCTTCTCAAGTAAATAATGAATATTTTACCATTGAAAGAAGTAAGAACTTACTTTCTTGGGAAAAATTAGGTGATATAGTTGGTGGTGGAACCAATAACGAAGAAATTACTTACAACTTCAAAGATATTTCTCCAAATTCTGGTGATAATTACTACAGACTGTCACAAACAGACATTGACGGTACTACTGAATCTTTTTCTCCTATTGCAGTTACTTGTGAAAGTAAGGTAGAAAATTATCATATTTATCCTAACCCTACTACCAATAGAATTGCTGTGGAATTTGAATTGGAATTTTATCAGGGCGACGATATTGAATTAGTAATAAGAGATTTTAAAGGCTCTATTGTAAAATCAAATTCAATTGATCTTAATAGAGGATACAACTATTTTGAAGTTGATTTAAGTGATATTCCTAATGGTATTTATATGATTAGTTACTCTGGGACAAAGAACCACATCCCTTTAAAAAGAGTAATAAAACTGTAGTAGTTTAAAATTCAAATTTGTAAAACCCACGTTCTAGATAGGTTTCGTATCTTTCTTTATTAAATTTGTAGTAATTTGCAGGTTTGTGAGCCACCCCAGACTGTTTTTCACCTAGCTTATCTAAAATATTTAGATTGATAATTTTTCTTCTGAAGTTTCTATTGTCTATTTTTTTATCAAAAATAGCTTCGTAAAGTTTTTGCATTTGGTTTAGTGTAAACTTTTCAGGAAGTAAGTTATATCCTATTGGTTTTATTTTGGTATTTGATCTAAGGTATTCAATACTATTACTAAGAATTTTTAAATGATCAAATGGTAGTTTATTAATACTATTTAGAGGCATCCATTTTGCATTTTTAGCAAATGAGGCTGGATTTAGCTCATAATCTGACATTCTTATTAAAGAATAATATCCGACTGTAACCACTCTAGCATTGGGAACACTTCTAACTGCTTTCAACCAAGGTTGGTCTTCTTTTTTTTTAATTCTATCCGGATCTCCAAATGCACCAAATTGCTCTAGGTAAATATCCGATAATCCAGTTAGTTCTTTCAACACTCTTTCAGCAGCCATGTCAAGATTCTCATCGTCACGTATTAAATTTCCAGGTAATGCATATTCTGAAATTACATTTTTTAACTGATTTTCTCTATCAATAAGTAATAAATGAATCTGATCCCCGTTGAATCCAAAAATCACACAGTCTACTGAAATGTTAGGATTCAGTCTTGATATCTTTACTTTTTCTTTGATATTTTTTATTTAATTACTTAATGTCAAAATTACGTATTAACAATATTACTTTTTTTTATATTTAAATGAAAATCGTAACTATTAAATATTATGAGAAAATTTCAACTACTCTTTTTACTTATAATTTTTAATTTACATTCATATGGACAAGATTTTTTATTTCATGTTGAGCCTTTAAATTGGTGGGTTGATATGAAATCTCCCAAATTTGAAATTCTTGTTCATGGAGATAAGGTTGGAGAATGCAATGTGAATATTTCAGACGAAAGGGTTAAATTAATTAAAACTATTAACCTTGAAAACCCCAACTACATTGTCTTAGGAATTCAAATTCTTGAAAGATCGAAAGCATTTAGTTTTGATATTGAATTTTCTAAGGAAGGGAAATTGTTCGAAAAGTACAATTATCAACTTTTAAAAAAGTCCAAAAGAAACATTGATAAGGATACTTATAATTCTTCTGATGTTATTTATTTAATTACACCAGATAGATTTTCCAATGGAGACAAAAAAAATGATATTGTATCTTCATTTAGAGAAAAGAAAATTAACAGAAGAAATCCCTCTTCCAGACACGGTGGAGATATACAAGGAATTATAAATCACCTAGATTATATTTCTGACATGGGCTTTACAGCTATTTGGTCAACGCCAATGCTAGAAAATGATATGAAAAATACATCTTATCATGGATATGCTATTACAGATTTATACAAAATTGACCCTAGAATGGGAACCAATGAGCTTTATAAGGAACTCTCTGTGAAAGCCAAAAATAAAGGAATTAAAATAATTAAAGATGTTGTTCTTAACCATGTAGGTTCTAGTCATTGGTGGATGGAAGATTTACCAAGTGAAGATTGGTTAAATTATCCAAATAATTTAAAGTATACAACACATACTAGAGAGTCACTGCATGACCCATATGCAATTAAAGATGATATACGAAATTTTACTGACGGATGGTTTACTGAAAATATGCCTGATTTAAATCAAAGAAATCCAATATTAGCTCGTTATTTAATTCAAAACTCATTGTGGTGGATAGAGTATGCTCAATTATCAGGTTTTAGAGTAGATACTTATTCTTATTCTAATAGAAAATTTTTAAATTTTTGGAATACTACTATTCAAAACGAATACCCTGGTTTTAATATCGTAGGAGAGGAGTGGACTACTGATAAATCTATCATTGGTTTATGGCAAGAACCAGTAAAAGAAAAAAAATCAAATTCATCCGTTATTAATCAAAAGTTTCCTTCAAATCTACCATCACTTATGGATTTCCCATTAAATGATGCAATTCTGAAATCATTACAACCCAAATCAAATAATTGGGACCATAAACTATCTATACTTTATAGAAATCTAGCACAGGATTATTTATATCCAAATCCTAACAATATGGTGGTATTTCTTGACAATCACGATATGTCTAGAGTATATTATCAGCTTAATCACGATTTAGATTATTGGAAAATGGCCCATTCTTTTTTGTTAACTACAAGAGGGATTCCTCAAATATATTATGGGACAGAAGTTTTAATTTCTGACAGTTCTAAACCTGGTGACCATGGTGTTTTAAGAGAAGATTTTCCTGGAGGATGGGATCATGATAAAAAGAATGCGTTTACGGATCTTTTAACAGATAAACAGATTGAGTCAAAGGCTTTTTTGAAAAACCTTCTCAATTGGAGAAAGACTTGTTCCGCAATACATTTTGGTGGATTGAAACATTTTGCACCTTCTTATGAAAATGAACTTTATGCTATATTAAGGTACGATAAAAAAAGTATTGTTCTATTGGTAATGAACAATGATACCAAGAAAAAGAAAATCATTCCTAATAACTATATTAAAGAAGTTCACTCCAAATTATCCGATAAATTAGCTGTTGATGTAATAAATGGTAAAGATTTGAATATTAATAGTTCAATTTCTATTGATTCAAAGTCTTTTCTTCTTCTCGAGCTGAAGTATTAAAATTTAACAAATTCTTTACTTGTTAAGTTATTATCTTGTTCTAGAATAAGAAAGTAGTTCCCCTTGGATAATTTTTCAATTTTTATTTGATGTCTATTGAATGTTCCAGATTGTTGATATATAATTTTACCAAGATTGTTCATAATAGTATATTTTATCTCTTTAGACTGACTACCATGTACTGTAATATTTAGAAAATCTCTAGATGGATTTGGGAAGATATTTACATCCCAATTGGCTACTTCGTATTCATTCAATCCTAAAGTATTTAATATTTCAGGTTTTTCAAGTTTCAAATCTGTATAAATCTTGTATTCACCAGGATCTAATGAGATTGTGGATGTCCCATTTATTTGAATACTATCTCCGCTAAAATATTCATACCACCAACCGTCGTGTTGAAAATCTAATGTTTTATCTTGAGGATTAACATCAATATTTACAATTACAACTGCGTTCATGTTAGGATCATTTAATTTTAAAGATTTTACTTCACTATTTAAACTGTACGTAAAGTCATCACCAGTAAAAACAGGATGTGATTTTCTAAGTTCTATAGATGCTTTATACACATCATATAGTCTTTTTCGACTATTTTCTGTATAATAATTCCATAGTATAGGTTTATTACATACCCTACATGGAAAATCAATAGAAATATCATACCCAAGTTCTCCAAACTGCCAAATCATTTTAGGGCCAGGTGTAGTAAGCATTAAAGCAGCCAAACCTTCAGTTCTTTTAAGTCCGTTAAGCAAGTTCTTGGCATTTTGTTGACCAGTCGTATTTCCATAAGTAATATTTTTATACATTATTCTTTCCTCATCATGACTTTCCATATAAGATATTAAGTGGGGTTCGTTCCACAATCTATATTTGTAGACCCCCCAAGAAAGATTGGAATTTGAAGGATATCCCATTGCTGATTCTTGATAGCCATGGGTGACATTTCCCCATAGCATCATGCCATAGTTGGCTAATATTTTTTCTTCATTATTATCTGCCCAATGCTCTAAAATTACATATGCATTAGGATGTTTTGACCATATCGTGTCTGCCATTCTTTTAAGTAGATTAATTCTATCATTATCGTAATTATTTGAATTATTACTAAATCCTTTGGTGAAATCAAATCTAAATCCATCTATATGGTATTCATCTAGCCAATAATGGTTTACTCTGTCCATAAAGTTTTTAGTTGCTTGAGAAGAATGGTCAAAATCATATCCCCAACAATAAGGAGGATGAGGACAAACTTCATTAAACCATGGATTGTTAGCAGCAGGTCGATTATTCAATCCGTCCCAATATAAATTAACCATAGGACTTTGACCAAAAGCTTGGTTAAATACAATGTCATTTATAACAGCAATTCCTCTTCCATGACAAGAATCAATAAATGCCTTGAAATGCTCAGGTGTTCCGTAGTA
This sequence comes from Flavobacteriales bacterium, assembly GCA_038108155.1. Taxonomy (GTDB): domain Bacteria; phylum Bacteroidota; class Bacteroidia; order Flavobacteriales_D; family Parvicellaceae; genus MED-G20. Next base: position 5,032 of record JAYNHP010000085.1, read on the forward strand.
TTTATCCAATGCCATATGAAAACTTGGATTATATCCCCAACTCTCATTATTTTCAAATTCTCCTGGTGGCATTAATTCAATTGCGTTAACTCCTAGTTCGGTCAAATAATCTAAAGTATCTATAAGAGTTTGATAACTATGAGTGGAAACAAAATCTCTAACTAATAGCTCGTAAATTACCAAATCTTTATTGTCTGGTGGAGTAAAGTTGTTATTTATCCAGTTGTAAGCAGTTTTCCCAGGTTCCATAACCGTTACAAAGCCGTTGGTGTAATTGGCTGGGTAGGGAATAGGATTGGGATAATTAAAACTTCCAATATTT
>JAYNHP010000086.1:0-4957 GCA_038108155.1 Flavobacteriales bacterium
TAAAAACAAAACAAAATTAAGTTATATTAAAACTGATTTTTAAAAACAATAATTAAAATCTAAATGAAAAAACTTCTTCATATAGTTAACTTCTTAAATTACTACGGATTATATTTTGATGTGAAAATCAACAGGACTGATTATATAAGAATAAGATTTTTTTAATATCACAAACTGTAATCCTAACTAAATGAAAAAACTAATCTTGCTCTCCACTTTATTAATCTTAGCTTGTAAACACAATGAAAACACTCCTTCAAAGGAGTTAAAATTTAATCCTGATATTGAATTAATTAGTGCTAAAGCATCTTGTGGTATTTGTATGTTTGATATGGATGGAGAAAAATGTGAATTAGCTGTGGATATTGAAGGATATAAATATTATGTTTCAGGGGCACACATTGATAGTTTTGGAGATGCTCATTCTGAAAATGGGTTTTGTAATGCAATATTAGATGCTGATATTCAAGGTGTCATAATCAATAATAAATTCCATTTAACTTACTTTAAATTTAACTAAATGAAAAAAGTAATATTAATATCCCTTTTGTTAATCGTTGCTCATAGTCATGGGCAAACTTTTGAAATTACAGATGGTCAAAGTATGTGTATGATAGGTAAGGGCAAGGGACAAGATGCAACTATTAATCCCTATGCAGATAAAGATTACTCATATGCTTTAATAGAAAATATTGGATCTGTTGATTTTGGAATTAGAATAGAATTTAATGAAGGAGATTTAAAGCAATTTTTAGTCAAATCAAATGACAAGGTTGTAATTAAGCTATATAGAAATAGTATTTTATACATCGATGCTTTGACATTAGAGACAGCAGAAGCAAAGATATATTATACAATTAAAGAGGATGAGTTTCCGCCAAAGCCACCAAAAATTAATTAATAATAGAATTTTTTTGATTTAATATATAAATACACAATTGCAATTGTTATGTATAAAGACCAAATTAATATTGCTTTTTCGTCATCAAAAATTAAGTGAAACACTGGGAATACTAATAATGAGTATACTGATTGCTTTTTAAAAAAGGCTTTAAAAAACACAAGATAATTTTCAATATCAAACTTTTTTCTTTCTTCGTCTGACATAGTATTATATCCCGATAATAAGTATTTAGCATTTTCTTTGTTTATAAAATATCCTATTGCATAATATAAAATGGAAACAAAGATTACTGGTAAATAGATTGACATAATCAAATTTAATAATTTATCTTAAGATTAGGTTTAAATTTCTTAAATAGGTTAGTCTAAATTTGTATTAGTAATTAACTTTTTTAATTTTGTTTTACAACTAAAAATAAATACAATGAAAAAATTAATTTTATTATTTGTCCTTGTGACTTTTGTTTCATGTGACAACAACCCTAATTATGAAGAAAATTTAGCAACAGCTAAAAAATTATTTGAACTTCATGGAGAAGAAAAAATTGAAGAGCAATTATCTTTGATTAGTAAAGATATAAAGTTATACACTCCAATTTATGGAGCTAATGAACCAGTTGGCTATGATGCTTACGCATCAATAATGAAAGGATATCAAGACAACTTTGAAGATGTAAAATACAATGCTCAGGCATGGCTTCCAGGTGTTGACACTCTTTCATTAAGACCAGATGGAAGCGTTAGAACTTACGGAACTTGGACTGGTAAAAATTCAACCACTGGCAAAGAGATTAATCTAACAGGATATTGGTATTTTAATTTTGATGATGAAGGCAAAATTATAACTCAAGGGGACTTTTTTGATTATGGAGGAATGATGCAAGCAGTTGCACCTAAGAATCCTGTATTAGTTACTCTAAAAGTTAAGCCAGGGAAAAAACAAGCAATGATAGATTTACTTAATACTCCAGATGGCTTACAAGCTACAAGAGATTTTGATGGTAGTTTATCTCTTGAAGCATTTTTTAATGACGATACTTATACATATTACATTTATGGTGATTGGGCTTCGTATGAACATTATCAAACATATCTAGATTGGAGATTTAGTGAGGATGAAAGTAAAATGGCACAACAAGTTATAGCACTTTGTGAAGGAGGTGAAAAAGGATTAACTCCTTTATTCCCAAATACTGATTATTCATCATTTAGTAATTAATGTTTTAAAAGCTAATAAATTTGACAGTTTAGAAACGGTTATATTATCATAATGTAACCGTTTTTATTTATCAGTAATAGTAGCTTCAGCGTCATCACCTCTGTTATCTGCTGATGGTATAATACCAAAATCAGAGGAAATTCTTATTGCATCTACACGTCCAATAAGTCGGTCTCTTTTACGATCAATATGATACCCCTTTGCCCTTAATTCTTCTGTTTTTTTAGCTGTAAATGTATTGGGTTCTAAGTCAATATACTCTGGCATCCATTGGTGATGAAATCTTGGAGCATTAATAGCCTCATCAATACTCATATTAAACTCAAAAACATTTAGTATTACTTGAAGAACAGAAGTAATTATCGATGATCCACCAGGAGAGCCAAGGATCAAGGCTAGTTCTCCATTTTCTTCAACAATAGTTGGAGTCATTGAACTTAGCATTCTTTTATTAGGAGCTACTTTGTTTATTTCACCTCCAACTAAGCCATACATATTAGCTTCTCCAGGTTTAATACTGAAATCATCCATTTCATTATTTAAAAAAAAGCCACCTCCATCAACAAATAGTTTAGAGCCATAATTACCATTTAAGGTTGTAGTTACTGAAACCGCATTTCCTTCTAAATCAATTATTGAATAATGGGTAGTTTGATCGCTTTCTTTCCAAAGAATATTACCTGGATTTAAATCTCTTGAAGGAGTCGCATTATTAAAGCTAAATGAAGACATTCTTCTTTTAAGATAACTTTTATCTAATAATAAGTCAACTTGGATGTCATTGAAGTCAGGATCTCCTAAAAATTTTGAACGGTCTGCAAATGATCTTCTTTCGCTTTCAACTATAATCTGCACTGCTTCGTTAGATTGTGGTGAATATTGAGAGATATTATAGGGCTCAATCATAGACAATATTTGAGCTAAACAAATTCCGCCACTTGAAGGTAAGCCCATGCTATGAATCTTTAGGTTTTTATATTTGAAACTTAGAGGCTCTCTCCATACTGCATTGTAATTTTCCAAGTCTTCTAATGTCATTATTCCACCTGAAGATTTTATTGTTTGAATTATTTTTTCTGCAATTTCACCTTTGTAAAATCCGTCTCTACCGTACAATTTAATTTCCTCAAGAGTTTTAGCTAAATCATAATTTACTATTTTATCACCTTTACTGAACTTACCAGCATAAAATGTCTCTTCTCCATTTAATGAAATGAAATCTTTTTGGTAACTATTTAAACTTTTAGCTTGATTTTCAGTAACAATAAATCCATTTCTAGCAAGATTAATTGCGGGTTGGATTAGATCTTCAAAAGGCATTGAACATAACTTATCATGAACCTCAAAAAGCCCAGCAATTGTTCCAGGAACTCCAACAGAAAGACCTCCCAATGTGCTTTTATTATTAATAACATTCCCTTGAGAATTCAGGAACATTTTTTCATGAGAATTTGAAGGTGCTTTTTCACGAAAGTCCAAGGATCCTATTTCTCCATTTTTAGAGCGGTAAACTAAAAACCCACCACCACCAATATTACCAGCATTAGGATAACAGACAGCTAAAGCAAGGTCTGTTGCAACCATAGCGTCAAAAGCATTTCCTCCTTTTTTCATTATTTCTACTCCCACTCTCGATGCCTCAAGTCTAGCAGAAACAACCGCAGCAGAAATTTTTTCAGATTTATTTTCACATTTAAAAAAACAAATCGATAAGAGTATAAATAATGCTTCTTTCATTTTATAAATTTCAATCTATTAGATTAAGATTTATTTCTGCATTAGTTCTTGTATTTTCGAAGAAAACTCCATTCCCCATTGCATTGATACATTCATAGTTTCTTGAGTAATTAAAGGCGTTTTTTGAGCAATTTTTTTTCCAATAGGGGTTTTGTACATTTCAATACCGTCTTTTAAATCTTGAATAGATAAATGGTTTTTATAAACCGGAACCAAAGCATCTACAAGGCTTAAAAACATTTCATCCATAATAGGCTTTAGTTTATCAGCTTCTATTTGGCCACCCATCATCTGTGACATTTGATCTATAGAGTTGTTAAAACTATCCAGAGACCCTTGCACCTCCATATATTCTAACAATACATCTTTATATGATTCATTTTGAGAGTGACTTGTAAAAAATGTTACAATAAGAGCTAGGATTACAATTGGTTTTTTCATGTGTTTAAATTATTTTAAAGTTTATTTTTTAAATTTACTAAAAGGGGATGACACTTTAATATTTATTAGCTTTAACTTTTTTAAATATTTCATAATTAAAAAAATGAAAAAATATCTCTTATTTTCAATAATGTTTGTTGTTTCTTGCAGCACTTCCGATAAGGCAGTTGATAAAGACAGCATATATTTAAATTCATTTAACAGGAATCCTGCTCCTTTATATGTCCTAGATGGTGTTATTATAACTAGTCTAGATTCACTAAAGCCCTCCTCAATAGCTGAGGTGCGTGTAATTAAAGCAAAAAAGGCAATTGATAAATATGGTCAAAAAGGCGAGAATGGAGTTGTTGAAATTATTACTAAATGACTAAAAAAAACTGGTTAATACTTTTAATGATATTAGTTCCAATTGTTGGATATTTGTTCAATATATATGCCCTATTCCTTATTCTACCATTAGGGTTATTTAAATTAAAAGACAGAAATTAATCTTATAGCTTTCAAAATTCACTTTAATTTTACTTATGAATAAGAAAAAGATAACTTACATTGTTGCTGTTTTATTTTTAATATATATATGGATTGAGCTTGCAGTTGGAATCTTTTTTCAAAATAGCTGGGGAGGTAGTTAATTCCATAATTTATCATTCCATTAAT
>JAYNHP010000087.1:0-4799 GCA_038108155.1 Flavobacteriales bacterium
TAAAAATAAATTTTCATTTACTAGTTTAAATTTCTATATCTTCCTGATTTAGTTTAACTTTGACTATCGTTATTCACGTAATGATGTTTAAGTTGAAAGGGTATGATTGGTATGGTTGCCTCTTATATCCTTTTTTCTTTATAGTTTTCTCTTACCCGCATTTTTTAATTACAACAGTTATGGAATTCAAAAGATTTAAAAGAAAGGGACTCATTTTCAATAACAATAGTATTGGACTTGGTTTAGAACTAAGAATTGGCAAGAAAATAAAGGTATTTAGAATAGAGAGATTAAGTAAAGTAGATAAAACATTTGATTTTTTAATTTACGATGGCCCTAAAACTTTAAATGGATCACTAAAGAAACAAATTATTGATTTTCTAGAAAAAAGAGATGCTGATTACTCATTTTTTGATGGAGAGCCTAAGGTTTGGAAAAAAATTAAAGGATAATATTTAGTTTTTAAATAATTATAAATTCTAAAAATAGTCTACAAACTGTTTCACCATTTCTTCAAAAGCTTATTCATTAGTTTAGCTAAATTGCTCGTATTGTTAAGGTTAGCTAAACAAGGACTGTAGCCCAGCCTAAAAATCGATAAGGTTGCATGGGATGAAAGATACACTAAAAAAGAAAAAAACTAGTACGGTCGTTAAAACCTCAACAGTAGTTAATAGACAAGCTTTCTATTCAAAGTCTTTAGCTACTAGTAACGTTCATTTGTGGTTGTGTATTTAATAAATAAATCGCATTAATTTCATTTCGTAATTATATTCTAACCAATAATTTTGTTTTCATAATTTATAGTCTTTATTTAGTCCTATTATATAAAAAAACTTAAATGACCCATTTCACTATAGATTGGACTTGGACAGCCTTAGATTTAAAAATCTGTTTGCCTATATTATTAACTTTAGTCTTTTTTTCAATTTATTGGTTTGCTTCAAAGTCAGAGAAAATAAAGCGTATATTTTATAATAAGTACGATTATGATCAAGCATCTTTAAAACATATTTTTTTCACCAAATATTTTGGTTTTTTTTTCATGGGAATATTTCCAACAATTATATGCTTAATTTTTTTACCAGAAATCACATTAGCAGATCTTGGATTAACCTTAATTTACGAAACTTCTCTATTTTCTCTTTTTTGGATTTTTGTTCTATCAGCCATTATAGTTCCTTTGACTTATTTATCCGCACAGAAGCCAAAAAATCTTGCAAATTATCCTCAAATAAGGGCCAAAGTTTGGTCCAAAAAAATGCTTTTTATTAATGCTTTAGGATGGTTTTTATATCTTTTTGGGTATGAATTTTTATTCAGAGGAGTATTATTAATTCCTCTTATAGAGCCACTAGGAATGTGGCCAGCAATAGCTATAAATATTGCCCTCTATTCTGCAACACATATTCCAAAAGGCTTGGATGAAACTATTGGAGCAATTCCTTTGGGGTTTGCCTTATGTTTATTGACCATAAGCTCCGGAACAATTTGGATTGCATTTATTGTTCATGTTGTAATTGCTTGGACCAATTCATTTACTGCTTTAAAATTTCATCCCGAAATGCAACTTAAAAAGTAATGAATAGTCTTGATGGAAAAGTTGCAATAGTTACAGGTTCTAGCAGAGGAATAGGTAAGGCTATAGCTATTGAGTTGGCTAAAAAAGGGGTTTCTATAGTTTTAAACGGAAGAGACTCTTCAAGGTTAGAACAAGCTACAAAAGAGCTTAAAAAAATTCACAACAATGTCATTTCAGTTTGTTGTGATGTTTCAATTGCAGATCAATCCAAAGATTTGGTCGGTCAAGCCCTGAAAATGTTTGGCAAATTGGATATACTGATTAACAACGTTGGTGTTTCTATGAGAGGGAATGTTGCAGATTTAAATCCAGAGGTTTATAAAACTGTATTTGGAAGCAATGTTTTAGGAGCTATCAACCCTACAATTCCAGCTTTAAAAGAGCTTAGGAAAACTCAAGGAAGTCTAGTATTTATTTCTAGTCTTGCTGGAATTAGGGGACTGCCCTATTTATCTGCTTATAGTTCTTCAAAAATGGCTTTAAGAGCTATTGCCGAATCTATCAGAATTGAAGAAAAGCAGAATAATATTCATGTTGGTTTAATCCTAGTTGGCATCACTCAAATTGAACATAATAAAGAAACTATTTCATCAGATGGAACTAAAATAGTTTTAAAAAATAGAAATTCTTCTAAAGTTGATTCTACTCAAAGAGTAGCTGAAAAAGTAATTAACAATATTCAAAAAAGAAAATTTATTACTACTCTTACACCAATTGGAAAATTAAATAAGTTTCTTCAAGCAAGATTTCCCATGTTGGTAGAAAAAATAATTTTGCGCAACTTGGATAAATTCAAAGATAAAAGTCAGTAAAGGTGCTTATTGGAAAAGATTTTGATAAAATAGAAATTTCTGTATTTGGCCTTGACCTAGTAGAACCCAATGCATTTATTGGCGACAGTATAATACTAATAGTAGCATTACTACTAGCTTCAAAAACAAAAAAACTAAGCGACTCATCACAGTTTTTTGAAAATTGGAGATATTTCTATTTGCTCTTTGGAATTGACATGTTTCTTGGTGGAATCGGTCATTTAATGTTTAAATATTGGGGCTTTAACGGCAAATATTTACCCTGGATATTAGGAATTTTCTGTGTTTTCTTTGTAGAAAGAGCAATGATAAGCTTGTTAAAGTCTAGCTCAAAAGCAATTTTAAAGAACTTGATCTTCTTTAAGTTAGTTCTTGCATTACTTTTAGAAATCGGAGTTTTTTACGCCATCGACATGTCTAAAGATCATTCCATTGGCCTAAGAATACCTGCTATAAATTCTGCAATTGGATTTGTTTTTTCTCTTGCTATTTTAGGAAATAAATACAGAAAAGAAATAGATAAAAACTTTGTTTTTATGATTTATGGAGTTTTGCTGTTAATTCCCTCAGGGTTATTCATAAGTTTTAAAATTAATCTCCATCCTTGGTTTGATAAAAATGACTTTGGACATTTATTACTTATTGTAGCGATGTTTCTTTATTTTAAAGCAATTAAGTCTTACAGTAAAATAGTCGAGAATAAAGATCAATGATATTATTATAGATTAATATTTTATAATTCAACTTTATATTGGATTAGTATTTGTTAAATTTAATGAATCATTTTATTTTAGTAATATGAAATCTAACTACTTATTTATAGGATTTGTTTTATTGTTGTCTTTTGACAGCATTGGCCAGCAGCGTTATGCAGAAAAAGAAGTTACCATGGACCACGATACTATGTTTCTTAAAAAGGACATGCATAAGATTTCTGGAATAGTTTATAATGAACACGGAGAAATAGGTACTTTTAAAAACGGGCTTAGAGATGGCACTCACAAAGAATGGTTTAGAAGTGGCAACCTTAAAGACGAAATATCTTACAGCAATGGCTTAAAAGACGGGGAGTTTAGATATTGGGATGACAAAGGACAATTGTTAAAAGAAGGTCATTATGTCAAAAATAATCTTGACGGACTTATTAAAGAATGGTACCATAATGGAAATATCAAACTTGAAGTCAATTATAAAAATGGTGCTATGCATGGATTAAGAACAGAGTGGTACAAAAGTGGACATAAATGGTCTGAACAAATAATGGAAAATGGATATGTCGTTTCTGGAAAACACTTTTATAACGATGGCACTGAAATCACCCATGGAAATTTCATAAAACGTTGATTTGGACCGTACGTACGCTAAAGGTTTGTGGCTGGTCGAGTTTATTGATGGGTTTAATATTCTTTATTAATCCTTATTTGTATGCCGAACTAGAGGGGGCAAATTTTGAAAATATAGCTTGGCTACGAAATTTAGGTGCTGCACTCATTTCTGTAAATGGAATTGGGGCACTCCTTGCTTCTTCAAATCCAGTTAAGGAGAAAAAGCTTTATGACGTAGTGCTACTTGCTTCATGTCTTGAGACAATTGCCTTATCGTGGTCTACATATAGTTGGGAATTCTCAGCAACTGTCCCATTGTTAATTTTAGTTCCACTTTTGATGGCATCTCTTGTGAGTATATTTCTTTTAATATTTAGACCATAAATGAATATTATCAATCTTATTCTAGCGGGATTTTTCCTGCTTTTTTTCGCAATTATACTGAATGCTATCATTCAATTTCTTTCTATAATGAATTGGTACGATTTGCTGATGAATATCAAAAAAAAAACATGGTCAAAAAAGATGAAAGTAATTGATTTTTTATGGCTCTTTATAGGTTACCCTTTCTTTTTAGGATTAATAATCTATTATACGGCACAAGTTTTCTTCATTTAATTTTAACAATTGTTTGTTGGATTTTTGTAGATTTATGAAAATTACTGAAATGAAAAAAATACTAGCTATCTTAATCTTACTTCCTTCTTTTCTAATGGCGCAGGATAAACTTACATATAGTGATATTATTAAAATTAAAAACCAAGATATATTTTTAAAAACTGTTATCGAAAAAGGTTATTCAGAGGGAAATTCAACTTCTGAAAAAATTTATTACGGTAAAGGCTTATCCAAAGACAAGATGGAAGCTACAGACTGGGCAGAGTTTACAACACTTAGCGGAGAATTCTATTTCGAGCAAAGTAATTTAGAATATTCTAGAAAAAGAGCTAAAGGGAAAATTTGTTATTACGACCAAATTGTTTCTGAAATAAAAAGTACTTGTGAATACAACAAAATAATGAAACACTCATCTTCAAAAAATGGTTCTGTAAACTTTACTACTTATAAATGTCCTGGAGC
>JAYNHP010000088.1:0-2137 GCA_038108155.1 Flavobacteriales bacterium
TAGCTATATTTATTTATGGCGGTGGTAAATTAATTCAATTTGATGGAGCCTAGTTTAACTCTTAGAAAACATTTAGCTTTTTTACGAAAAAATTTAACTGAGATTTTCTTCTAAAATATTGTCTAATTTCTTATTGGTTTAATTGTATATCCAAATTGATAATTTTGATAAGGAAGAAGGTATTCTCTTCTCGGTAGACTTTTCCAACTATCAATACAACCAACTCCCATAATAAAACCATCTATATTTAGGAATACATTTTCTCTTGGTGGTAAAAGTTTTCCATGTCTCTGAGAATTATTCTTAATAGGTCCAGAATCTAAATCATTTTGAGAAAAATGTGATGCTGAAAAATTAATCAAACTATCACCCTCTACTTTAATACCAAAACCATCTTTATTGGTAATTTCAAACCAACGAATATCTGTTCTGTTTCCACTATACTGAGGTCTTGCATACATATTTAGAAAATTATTGACTGAACTCGTATAATTTCCAACAAATGCAGCTTGCTTTCTATCTACCTCATTTTCTATGGGACCTCGACCATAATAGTTTATGTTTTCGTATTCGCTCAATAATTCAAATTGATTTCCAAAACGATATAAATTACTGTGTGTTCCCTTGGTAATTTTGCCATCCCAAGCAGCTTGCAACAGGTTATCAGGATTTTGGCCTTGGATAACAATTAGCTGATTTTTTAAATGAATTTCACCCATAGAATTAATTCTATATTGCTGATTTAATTTTGCGTGCTCGTTCAAAATTGTAGTTATACAATTAATCAATACAACTCCAGTTTTCTTGTCTTTTTTTACTGTAGTAGACCGTGAAAAATTAATATCAAATGCATCTTTCCATTCTTTGTATAGAGACGGAGTCTTAGCTCCATAATCGTTGTCAGTTGGTGGACGCCAAAAATTGATATTTCCTCCTTTTTTAATGATTTCTTTACCATTTACAGAATAAGACGATATCCTGCCAATTGATTTATCAAACTCAAATTTAAAAGCCTTTCCAGTTACATTTACTTTATTTTCATTTTCAAAAAAAGAAAGCTCTTTGGAATTAGGAATAAAATTAGTCGAAGAGGTGTATGGGTTTATGATTAATTGTTCACGAGCTACAACAAAATCTTTATCAATTAATGGTTCTGAATTTTTGACTTTTATAAATATATTTATCAATAAGTCTGATTTTTTGGATTCAAAATCCTCAATTCCAATTTTAAAATTTTTATTTTCTCTGGGATTGACATTAATGTCTTTCAAACTTCCTGTTTTAACAACCTTTCCCTTTTCTAAAATCTCCCATTCTAAATAATAATTAGAAAGATCTCTAAAAAAGTTTTTATTGAAAATATTAATACTCCTATCACTGCTTTTTGAAAAAGATAAATCTATATTTTGATAAACCTTTTTTACTTCATGCATATGAGGATTTAAAGATTTATCAGCTTTAATTAATCCATTGTTTAAAAAGTTATGATCGCTTGGAATTCCCTCTGGTCCATAGTCACCACCATAAGTAAAATATTCTTTTCCACTTTTATCCCTAGCAAGTAGTCCCTGATCTTGGAAATCCCAAATAAATCCACCTTGTAACTTATCGTACTTTTCAAATAAATCTACATATTCTTTTATACCTCCAAGACTGTTGCCCATTGCATGTGCATACTCACATAAAATAAAAGGTCTGTCTGCATTTTTCTTTCTTTTAGCATACTTTTCAAGTTTTGTATAGTCTGCATACATTTCTCCAATTGTATTAGTATTCCATTCTTCTAATGCACGTTCATAAACAACAATTCTGGAGCTATCCATGCTTTTTGCTAAAAGGAAAGTGTTGTAAAAATTATAACCATTACCAGCTTCATTTCCTAGGGACCAAGCAATAATACTGGGATGGTTTTTGTCTCTTTCTATCATTCTTTTAGTTCTCTGAATATGAGCATTCAACCACAAGGGATTATTACCCAGAGTAAAATTTAGATTGTAATGCATTCCATGAGATTCTATATTAGCCTCATCATAAACATATATGCCATATTTGTCACATAATTCATACCAAATCGGATCGTCTGGATAATGGCATGTTCTAACAGCATTTATATTATTAGATTTCATTATTTCAATGT
>JAYNHP010000088.1:2147-4716 GCA_038108155.1 Flavobacteriales bacterium
GTTTTTCTGCTGACCATTTGTTAACATTCGGGATGTATGCTTTTAAATGGATATTGGAGGAATCGTTGCTACTAATATTTAATTTAGATGTTAAATCGTAAATAGTTTTATCATTATCTTTTAATAAAGCAGACAAAGAACCAGTGAACTTTTTGTTCTGAAAACTCTGAAATTTTACATTTAAATCTAGTATCCCATTTTTAAAAGAACTATCCAAATCACACAATGAAAAGTAATCTTTTATCTGAATATCATCTCTACAATATAAATAAACATCCCTTTCTATCCCAGATAATCGCCAAAAGTCCTGGTCTTCTAAAAAGCTTCCATCACTCCAACGATAAACTTCTAAAGAGATATTATTTTCTCCTGTTCTAATAAATTTGGTTAAATCAAACTCTGCTGGTAATTTAGATCCTTGACTATATCCAACCTTTACTCCATTTACCCATATATAAAATGCAGATTTAACTGCACCCAAATGAATATAAACTTTCTTTTCATTCCATTCATTTGGAATAATAAATGTTCTCTTGTAAGAACCCACTGGATTATATCCATCTGGAATATCTGGAGGGTTGGGTTCATCATAAAAACTAAATGGATATTTAATGTTGGTATAAATTGGAATTCCGTAGCCATGCAATTGCCAATTGGAAGGAACAGGAATTTTATTCCAGCTATCTAAATTATATTCATTTTTGTAAAAATTCTTTGGTCTTTTTTCGGGTGTTTTCGACCATTTAAAAAACCAGTCTCCGTTTAAGGAAATAAATCTTGAAGAAGCTTCCATTTGTCCATTAAGAGCTAAATCTATTGACTCATAAGGGAAATACGTAGCTCTAGCCGGCAATTTATTTATTGATACTACTTGAGGATTCTCTAAAATAGAATCTAATGTTTGTGAAATTCCATTATGAGAAAAAACTAAGATTAAAAATGAGATTAAATTTTTAAAAATTACTCTTTTCATTTTAAATTTTATTTAAACCCAATATATAAAGGAACCACTCAATTCCAAAATTTTTAAATTATCAAAAAATAGATTTATCATCTAAATTGAAAGGTACTACAGACTATATTGGCTCATAGAGTAATATATTTCACCTATTTTTTTTGGTATGCAAACTAACGATATTTCAACAAAGGTGGTAGTAAATTGTAAAATATCTGAATTTGAATTATATTGACCATATGTAATAGCTTTATGAGCCCTGAATTAATATCAAAACGATCTTCTCAAAAATCAAAATAGACTTAAATCAAATTCAAAATACAGGCTATCAAATTGGAAAAATTTATAAACTTTTTATCAGATCTTGAAGTTGAGTCTCCTGGAAGAATTAATCTTATTGGCGAACATATAGATTATAATGGTGGATTTGTTCTTCCTGCAGCGATTGATAAAGTAATTCATTTTAAATTTAAAAAAAGAGCAGATAATCTCATTAACATTCAATCAATGGCATTTGACAATCCATTGAAAATTGAAATAAATAAACTTGATAAAAGTCCTATTTCATGGCACAATTATTTAATAGGCGTTCTTTACTACATCAACATTATTTGTCCAGATAAAATTCAAGGTTTTGATTGTGTATTTAAAAGTAATCTTCCTGTAGGGTCAGGAATTAGTTCTTCTGCAGCTTTAGAATGTGGTTTTGCCAAAGGGGTTAACGAACTTTTAAACTTAAAATTAAGTAATCAAGAAATTATATCACTTTGCCAACGTGCTGAACATGATTTTGCAGGTACTAAATGTGGAATAATGGACCAATATGCAGTAATTAAAGGAATAGACAACCACTTTTTATTACTCAACTGTCAAAAAATTACACACAAATTAGTTCCAGCACAATTATTAAATCATAAGATTATTTTATTGAACACAAATGTTTCTCATAATTTATCTACAAGTGAATATAATGTGAGAACCCAAGAATGCCAATCGGCTTTAGATACCATAAAGCTTAACTATCCAGAATATAATTTTTTATGCGATATTCCTATTGAAATAATTAATGAATTTAAATCAAATCTTTCTATTAATGAGTATAAGAGAGCTGTCTTTGCAAGGGAAGAAAATCAAAGAACTCTACAAGCAGTTGATTTTCTAAAAAATGGAGATGTAACAGAGTTAGGAAATTTACTTTATAGTTCTCATCAAGGATTAAGAGATTTTTATGAAGTTAGTTGTAAAGAATTGGATTTCCTTGTAGAATTCACAAGAGATATTTCATCAGTGAAAGGAGCGAGAATGATGGGTGGAGGATTTGGTGGATGTACTTTAAATATTGTAGAAGAAGATTATACAGATCAATTCATAAACAATATTTCTCAGGCTTATTTAGAAAAATTTAATATCCAATTGACTCCTCATATTGTTAAAACCAATAATGGAGTAAAGGTAATGTAAAGCTTACTATTTAATATCAGAAACGCATCTAAATCCTGTATAGTTTGTTCCACAATCTTTAGAAAAGATACTATCAATAATACGATATATAAATAGTGTTTCACTTTACAGAATCAACTTTAATATTCCAAGTCATATTGGTTGTACTTTCTT
>JAYNHP010000089.1:0-4702 GCA_038108155.1 Flavobacteriales bacterium
TTTCTTCAGGTGCAATTGCTCAAGGAATGAAAATATGGAATTTAACTTCTAAGCCTAAGTCAGTTGATTTTCTCCAAGCTTTATCTGCATCAGGTCAGATTGGACTTATAAATAACTATCAAAAAGAGTTTAAAAGATTTAATTTAATCGCCGCACAAGTTTTATTAAGCCATTCTGATTTCGGCGTTAAAAACCGCTCTGAAAATGCTAAAAATAGTATTTCTAATCTTATAAAACTAGGCGCCATCCCGATCATCA
Organism: Flavobacteriales bacterium; assembly: GCA_038108155.1. Classification (GTDB taxonomy): domain Bacteria; phylum Bacteroidota; class Bacteroidia; order Flavobacteriales_D; family Parvicellaceae; genus MED-G20. The sequence continues at coordinate 259 of JAYNHP010000089.1, forward strand.
ACGAAAACGATTCAATATCCACAGAAGAAATTTTAAATGGGGATAATGATAGGCTAAGTGGAAAAGTTGCAACATTATTAAACTCAAAAAAACTATTCATTTTGACAGATCAAAATGGACTCTATGATAAAAATCCTGATCAAAATTCCGATGCAAGATTAATTGGTAAAATTAACCTCAATAAGTTTGACTTAAAGAAAGTATCTTTTGGAAACTCAGGTATTTTAGGGAGAGGGGGAATGACAACTAAGATAAAAGCTGCAAGAGATTTTCTTAACAAAACTAATGAAGTTTGGATATTAAATGGCAACGAGAAAGGGATTATTGAGAATGCAATTCTAAAAAAACCTTTAGGAACAAAGATATATTTAGCCTAATTTTTTAATAGATTTAATTAATCTAGACTTTTGACGAGCAACCGCATTTTTAGGAAGAACTTTCTTGTTAGCTAATTTATCTAGGACTTTTTGAGTTGAAACAAACAAGTCTTTGGCTTTGGCGGCATCATTTTTTGCAATAGCATCTTCAACATTTTTAATCATGGTTCTCATAGATGCTCTTTGTGAACTTTTTAAAGAGTTGCGAGAATTTGCTTGCCTTGATCTTTTTTTAGCTGATTGGATATTTGCCATAGGAGGCAGATGATGATGTTTAATTAGTTCAATGTCAACAATAAAAACTAATTTTCAAAAAGCTTAATTTTTAATAACAAAGTAACTTTATGAATGAATCTTCTGGATTCAAGATAAAATCTATATGGAATTACTGTCCACACTCTTAAAACAGAAGTAAGTTTGTAATTTTTTGTTGCTTTTATAAAGGAATTATCAATATGGAATTCTTTTTTTAAATTTACTATAGAAGGGCTAATGGTCATTGATCTGATACCCAATAACCAATCCCTATCTAATGCATAATCATAAGGCAGATGCATTACTTTCATTTTCTTTAAAACTGATTTTGCAGCTTTCCTATTTATTAAATAGCTGGCGGCTATGGGCTTATAAGTTAAATTAAGAGATAGATAATAATCGCTTTGCAACTTGAAAAGCTTAATCGGGTTACCTTTTTCTTTAGTTTTGTCTTCACTACCAGCAAGCCTTAAAATGTCAAAATTATGATAAGTTTTCAGACATTCTTCTAAAACAGTTCTAAAATTTTTATTAAACTCAATATCATCTTCACATATCAATCCATATTCTTCTGAAGAATTTAAAAACATTTTTAATGCTTTCAAATGACTGGAATAACATGCTACTTCTCTGGGATTAACCTTTTTTCCATGTTTTAGAATGTAAAAAAACGCAGAGACTTCTTTTCTAGTCGGAGGAACAATTTCACCGTCTACAGCCTTAACAATCTCATAATCTAAAGCTATTTTTTTAAATTCTTTTTCACAAGAAATTAATCTTTCTTTTGCTCTTTCAAGGTTAATAAGAAACGCTTTCATCGATAAATTAAATTTGCCTTGGTGGAGGCGGCGGGCATCGAACCCGCGTCCATCAATTCATTCCTATCAGCTCTACATGTTTAGATTCATCTATTAATTTCCTTTTTATCTCTCCGATGAGCAGGATAGATAAAAAGTATTCTGTAAAAAACTTATCAGAAAAATCACAGAAATATTTCTCTGAGCAACCTATTTATCGACTTTCTATTACTTTAATAGGTATTAAGTAATGAAAGCTAGCCTAATTAAGCGGCTAGAGCGTAGTTTGCTTTATTGCCAACTAATTTTTTTGTAACTTAATTTTACGAGTTAGTTACATTCTCGACATGCACTTTAAGTTCAAAAACAGATGTCTAATCCATTTCGCCCCCAAAAGGATCTCTATTTTAAATAAATTAAGAAAAGTTGCTATTTAGTTTTAAGTTTTTAGCTTTTTCTTTATTCCATTCTTTTTGTTTAATACTTTCTCTTTTATCAAATTTAGATTTTCCTTTACCTAAACTAATTTTCAATTTAATTAAATTATCTTTCCAAAAAATTTTGATGGGAAGGCAAGTTAAACCTTTCTCTTGAGTCCCTTTAAATATTTTTGCTAATTCAGACTTGGTTAGTAATAATTTTCTAGTTCTTATTGGGTCAACCTCTTGTGTCACTTCTTTCAATGGAGATACAGACATACCTATTAACCAAGCTTCTCCTTTTTTCATTAAGACGTAACCATCTTTTATATCAACTCTCGATGCTCTTATTGACTTTACTTCCCAACCTAATAAAGAAATTCCTGCTTCAAAGTTTTCTCCCAATTCATAATTAAACTTAGCTTGTCTGTTTTCTATCACAGGTTTATTAATAAATTTTTTATTTTGAGTCATTAAATTAGTATAACTTGATTAAAGTTTAATAGAATAATCTCACATGAGTAGTAATAAAATTTGGCAGAAAAATACAACCTTCATTCTTGCTGCTGCTGGTTCGGCAGTTGGCTTAGGGAATATATGGAAGTTTCCTTATATGGTTGGATCTAATGGTGGAAGCGCTTTTGTTATTATCTATTTGGTTTGCATACTAGCAATAGGATTTCCGGTAATGGTTTCAGAAATTTTGATTGGAAAATATGTTAGAAAAAGTCCAATAAATTCATTAAATCATCTATCACAAGAATTTAAATTAAATTTAAATTGGAAATTTTTGGGAATTCTTGGAGCTTTTGCAGGGGTAACTATTCTTTCTTACTATAGTGTCTTTGCGGGAATGGCATTTTCTTATATTTTTAAAGTATTTCCTCAAGGGTTAGAAAATCCGTCTCAATACTCTTCGGAGTATTTTTTTAATTTATCTTCTTCACCATTAAGCTTAGTTTTTTGGCATACAATTTTTCTTCTTTTAACTATTATTATTGTTGGATTTGGAGTGGTAAGAGGCATTGGAAGATCAATAAACATTTTAATGCCATTTTTGTTCTTTTTTATTATTTTGGTATCAATATATTCATCTTTGATAGGTGATTTTAAAAGCACTATCTCGTTTTTATTCAATCCTGATTTTTCAGTAATCACTCCCCAAATAGTTGTAAGTGCTATGGGACAAGCTTTTTTCTCATTGTCTATAGGAATGGGAGCGATTATGGCTTATGGAGCTTACATGCCTGAAAAGCAGATGATTGGAAAGACTGTGCTGACAATTATTTTACTGGATACCTTTGTTGCTTTAGCAGCTGGAATAGCTATTTTTCCTATCGTATTTAATAATCCTTCTCTTGAAATAACCGCGGGCCCAGGATTAATATTTGAAACACTTCCTGTAGCTTTTTACTCGCTACCTTTAGGCAGTATTTTTTCATCAATTTTTTTTATTTTAATTTCGATTGCTGCATTAAGTTCTTCAATATCTCTTCTTGAACCCTTTACAGCTTGGATTGAAGAAAAGGGCAAATTGCAGAGATCATCAATTGTCCTGCTGCTAGGAATTTTTATTTGGTTTTTAGGATTGGGAAGTATTTTTTCTTTTAACATCTGGTCTGAGTTAAAGATTTTTGGGCTTAATTTTTTAGAATTTTTAGACTACATCACCAATAATATTATGCTTCCACTTGGCGGATTTTTTGTCTCTGTCTTGATTGGCTGGATAATGCCTAAGGATTTTTTAAAAGAAAATCTTATGTTGAGAAAGGACTTTTTTGAGGGTTTTTATATTTCTCTAAAGTATATTGCCCCAATTTCAATTACTCTTATTTTTCTTTACTCAGTGTTTTAGCCTTTTTTTCAATATCATCATTTGATGAAGACTCTAATTTTGCATCCCAAGTTTTTAATTTGTTATCTTCAAAAATAAGAGAATGATGTACCTCTCTTAACAAATCATCACCAATTATCTCAAATCCGATGTAATCCCATTGATTAGTGTTAAAGGGATCTTTAACAGAAGGAGTTCCCATAATATATTGAACCTGTGCTTTGGTAAGTCCGGTTTCAAGTTTTGCAATCATGCCTAAACTCACAATATTTCCTTGGGCAATAGGAACTTGATAAAAATTACTTGCACAGGAATATACAAAAAAAAGAGATATAATAAGAGGTAGCTTGAAGAAATTCACTTCTGAATTTAAGCATAAATTTAATAATGAGCGAAGATAAAAATTTAAGAAAAGCAGGACTTAAAGTAACTTTACCCAGAGTCAGAATTTTAGAAATTTTCGAGACATCTCTTGATAAGCATCTAAGTGCCGAGGATATTTATAATAAAATTAAAGAAGCTGGAGATGAAGTTGGATTAGCTACGGTTTACAGAGTACTTACCCAATTCGAGTCAGCTGGAATTTTGATGAAGCAAAATTTTGAAGATAATTATTCTGTTTATGAGTTGGTTTCAGAAGATCACCATGATCATATGGTGTGTATTGATTCGGGAGCAGTAATTGAATTTAAAAATGATTTGATTGAAGATGAACAAGAAAAAATAGCAAAAGAACATGGATATGAAATTGTCGACCATAAG
>JAYNHP010000090.1:0-4673 GCA_038108155.1 Flavobacteriales bacterium
CTAAAAAAAGCATCATATTCTAGGATTAAAACGGAATAAAAACTACTTGAAAAGTTCGAACTTTTGAAAGTTTGGGTCACAAATTATCCTCAAGAATAATAATTTATTTTTGGGGATAATTTTATTAAAACAAGTTTACCAAAAAATTAAAAAGTGAATGTTTCTTCGTTATTTTTAAAAGATTTAAACTCCAAGACATAGCCATTTGGATCTTTAACAAAAAACGAAACATGTTCCCCTTTTTTATTTTTTAAAAAACATGATTGATCGATTATTTCAATAGCTGTGTAACTTAATTTTTTAAATAATTTTTGCCATTCATGTCGTTTAATAATAACACCATAATGAAAAGAGGGTAAAATATTTCCCTCAAAAATATAATCAGGGCTGTTAAAACTGTATTTTCCTGCTTTTGTAAAAGTTGTTTGATGGCCAAAAAGATTCACATCAACCCAATTTTCTGTAGATCTTCCTATTTCACAGCCTAACTCATTTTTATAAAACTCTATGGTATTAGATATACTTAAACACGGCAAAGAAAGATGAAAAATTGTATTCATAATGTTGTTAAATTATTTTAAGTGAGGTCAGAATCATGGTTTGGTTCAATCTCTATATCTTCTTCAATAAATACTGAATCTACGTTAAGTTCAGATTGCTCATCTTCAAATTCTTGAATAATTTGATTCATTTTTTTACCTATTCTAATCAAGTACACAGTATCAGTGCTTTTCAATTCTACTGCTTGAATTGTTTCTCCAGTACTATTTTTAAACTCTATTATATCATTATCACCATAGCCATCGGGGAATCTTTCTACAAAAAGGTTTAGAATCTCTGGTGTTAATTTGTCAAAACCAACAATAATTCGTTTCATTTTTTTAAAAGTTTAATATATATGCAAAAACTAAGGGTGTCACAATCGTTGCGTCACTTTCTATTATAAATTTTGGAGTATCAATATCGAGTTTACCCCATGTAATTTTTTCGTTTGGATCAGCTCCTGAATATGAGCCATAGCTAGTAGTAGAGTCGCTAATCTGGCAAAAGTAACTCCAAAAAGGAGTGTTTTCTTGACCCATATCTTGGTAGAGCATTGGGACCACACAGATAGGAAAATCACCTGCTATACCACCTCCTATTTGAAAGAAACCAATACCATGTTCCGAATTTTTAGAGTACCAATCAGCAAGGAAGGTCATGTATTCAATTCCAGATTTCATTGTACTCGCTTTAAGCTCTCCTTTTAATACATATGAAGCAAAAATATTTCCCATTGTGCTATCTTCCCAACCAGGAACAACCATTGGTAAATCTTTTTGAGCCGCAGCGTACATCCAAGAGTCTTTAATATCAATTTCATAATAATCTTCTAAAACTCCGGAGAGTAATAGTTTATACATAAATTCATGAGGAAAGTAACGTTCATTATTCTCCTCTGCATTTTTCCAGATTTTGATGATATGTTTTTGAAGACGCCTAAATGCCTCTTCTTCTGGAATGCAGGTATCTGTCACCCTATTTAGTCCTTTCAACAATAAATCCCATTCGTCCTCTGGTGTTAAATCTCTATAATTAGGGACACGTTTGTAATGAGAATGTGCGACTAAATTCATAATGTCTTCCTCTAAATTTGCACCTGTACAAGAAATAATATGGACTTTGTTCTGTCTAATCATTTCAGAAAAAGTTTTTCCAATTTCTGCTGTACTCATTGCGCCTGCCATTGAGACTAACATTTTTGAATTGTTGTTCAGTTGGTGTTTATAGGCTTTTGCAGCATCTACTAATACTGCTGAATTGAAGTGTAAAAAATGAGTCTCCAAAAATTTGGAAATTGAACCTTTAGAATTCGTCATAGTCATTGTCTTTGAATTTAGATAATTTGCTGAAAGGAGAATCAAAATTTTCATCAAAGTCTTCTTCAAACTCCTCTAACATTTTATTATTTGAAAACTTATAACTGAGCATTTTGTAGTATAATTTAGCAGCTAAAAAATCGGGCGCTTTATTAGTTGATTTTGGACACAATTCAACGATATCAAAACCAACAACATTTTTTTCACGAAACACTTTACTAAGAAATTCTAAGGTTTCATTCCAAAGTAATCCTCCAGGCTCAGGAGTTCCAGTACTGGGCATTATGGAAGGATCTAAAACGTCCAAATCAAATGTAATAAAAACGTTTTCTGTCATTTGTTCTATGGCACTATCCATCCAAAAGTCATCTTGTGCTATTTCATGTGCAAAATAGACTTTTTGGAAATCCATAGTAAGCTTTTCAGAAACATCCATAGATCGAATTCCAATTTGTATAAGATTTGTGTGTTGACTTGCCTCATAAACAGCGCAAGCATGGTTATATTTTGATCCCTCATATTCTTTTCTCAAATCAGCATGCGCGTCTAAGTGAAGTACAGTTAGGTTATCAAAACTTTCATAATATGCTCTAATGGCACCAATGGAAATTGAATGCTCTCCTCCAAAAAGTGTTACAAATTTATTATATTTAATTTGTTTCTTGACTGTTTTATAAACGGCCTCTACCATGGCCTCTGGGGAAGAGTTTTCTGTAATAGCATTTAAAATAGAAATTCCATTTTTATAAACTTCACTTTCTGTTTCAATATCATACAATTCCATGTTTTTTGATGCTTCAATAAAGGCATCAAATCCTTTATCTGCCCCTTTTTGCCAAGTGCTTGTGCCATCAAATGGCACTGGAAGTAATACTATTTTTGCCTTGGCAAATTTTGTAAATTTTTCTGGGATTCCCCCAAATATTTTAGGTGAGTTCATATCCTAAGATGTTTAAAAAATCTTTATTAGTTTGTTGTTCTTTATTTTGAGTAATCTCAAGGGTTTCATTTTTATTTTTAGCGATTAAAATATGTTGGGGAGCTGGAATTAAACAATGTTGTAAACCTCCATATCCTCCAATGTTTTCTTGATAAGCACCAGTATTAAAAAATCCAATGAAAAGTGGTTTGTCTGGGCGATATTTTGGTAAATAGACGGCATTGACATGTTGTTCGCTATTATAATAATCGTCACTATCGCAAGTCAATCCACCTAGTAGTATTCGCTCATACGAGTCGTTCCATCGGTTGAGGGGAAGCATTATAAAGCGTTTATTGATTGCCCATGTATCTGGCAATGTGGTGATGAATGAAGAATTTATTATGTTCCATTTTTCACGATCATTTTGTTGTTTTTGACACAAAACTTCATAAATCATACCTCCACTTTCACCAACTGTAAAACTTCCAAATTCGGTAAAAATATCTGGAACAGAAACACCAGCTTTGGTACAAGTTAGTTGAATTTGATTGATAATCTCTTCAATTAAATATTCATAATCAAAATCAAATGCCAGAGAATTTTTTATTGGAAATCCGCCACCAATATTCAAACTGTCTAATGTTGGGCATGCTTTTTTTAAGTTGACATAGACTTTTAAACATTTTATTAATTCGTTCCAGTAATATGAGGTGTCCCTTATTCCTGTATTAATAAAAAAATGTAACATTTTTAACTCAACAAGGGGGTTGTTTTTTATTTGTTGATTATAAAAATCTACGATATTTTTATATCCAATACCCAAACGAGAGGTGTAAAATGCAAATTTTGGTTCCTCTTCAGAGGCAATTCGAATTCCTACTTTGAACTTATGTTTGATTTCATTCGTTAATAGAGTTAATTCTTCATAATTGTCTATTATTGGGATACAATTTTTATGCCCATCATTTATAAGCTTTGCAATATTAGATATATATTTCTCTCTTTTGAATCCATTGCAGATTACAAAGGTGTTATTTTCAATTTTACCTTCTTTTTTTAATGCTTCAATAATATCTATGTCAAATGCAGAGGAGGTTTCAATGTGAACATCGTTTTTGAGAACTTCATCAAGAACAAACTTGAAATGTGAGCTTTTAGTGCAATAGCAATAGTTATACTTTCCTTTGTAATTAATTCTATTAATTGCCTTGTAAAACCATCGCTTAGCTTTATTTATATTTTCAGAAATTTTAGGCAAATATGTAAACCTTAGAGGAGTGCCAAATTGATGAACCAATTCCATCAAATTTATATCATGGAACTCAAGGTTATCCCCGTTTAGTTTAAACTCTTGATTTGGAAAATCAAAAGTTTGATTAATAAAATCTTGATATTTTGTTTTCATTGAATTTTAAAATACAATAGTTACTGTTTACCGGAATGGGCTAATTTTTAAATAGTAATATTATCAATGAAATTCAAATTCTAATTTGCAATATTAAAAAGCAAATTATATTGTAGAAGAAAAACAAAAAAGCGGAAGTTAGCTTTAAATTTCGGGGGTTTAAACGATAAACCAAATCTGGATTTGACTTCCTAATTTCCAGAGTACCGAACGTAAAAACAGATTTCAACGTGTTCAGCCAAATGATGTATGATTCATCAATTGTGTAGCAAAGTAAAGTTAAAAATCAATACGTTGCATCATTTTTTTTAAATATTTCACCAATTTCGTAAATAAAGTTAGAACTTTCGAAACTTTGGGTCACAAATTATCCTCAAGAATAACAATTTATTTTTGAGGATATTTTTTTTGGCATATTTCCAAAAAATTGATTTTTTTTGAATTAATCGGTTTTATTTTTAACTTGTAAATTGAAATCAAATTAAAA
>JAYNHP010000091.1:0-4603 GCA_038108155.1 Flavobacteriales bacterium
AGTTGGTTCAGAGCACCTCGTTTACACCGAGGGGGTCGGGGGTTCGAATCCCTCATCGCCCACTAAACCTCCACTGGAGGTTTTTTCTTTAATGGGCAATTAGCTCAGTTGGTTTAGAGCGCTTGCTTGACAGGCAAGAGGTCACTGGTTCGAATCCAGTATTGCCCACTTCTGTTATTTAAGGATTTTAACTTAGGAGTTCCTTTTTTTTGCATATTCATATGCTTTTTATCATGGTTTTAACTCTTAACTAAGTCAACTTTTTCTTAGTTTAATGGTTTAAAATATATAAATTAAATTGAGTGTATGGCAGAAATAAGAAGTAGTTGGGAACGTCTATCCAATGAAGAACGCAATACTCTAAAAGAAGAATTAATTATTTTTTTTGATAAGGAAAGAGGTGAGAAAATAGGTATTATAGCTGCAGAGGAAATTTTAAATCATTTTCTTAAATCTGCTGGTGTCATACTCTATAATAAAGGTATTTATGATGCAAAAAAGGCACTTGAAAACCGCTACAACGAACTTCAATTTGATTTAGATGATTTAATAGATTTTTAAATATCTAACTAAGCTACATTTACTTTCTTAACTAAGATTTTTTTTTTATATTGATAAATATTAAAATTTTTTAAATGAAAAAATTTAAGACAATATTTATAATAACATTAGTAATTGATATAATAGCTGCGTTACCTCTTGTGCTATTTATGTTTAATCCAAGTATGATGGATGAAATGGTTTTTAGTCAGTTTCCTGGAATCAATGATGCTGGTAAAGAGGGTTTAGAGTTAATGCATTTTGTTTTTGGCATGTTATCTCTTTCAATGGTAGCCGCCGTAATCATCGCGTTGACTATAAAGGTTAAAGAGTCCGCTCAAACAGCAGCATTAATATTATCTGTAATTCATATTGGATGGGTGGTTCCAGATTGGATTAGTATTGTTCTTGGGAAACAGCATCCTCCTGTAGCAATTATGCTTATTACTTTAATTCCAGTAATTGCTTTACTCTACGGGTGGAAGAAAGCTGAGATATAAAGATTTATAAAATCATCCTCCATTTGGTTTACTTACTAAGAAAAATTTTTCTTTAGTCTGTAGTATTTGGAACAAAAATCTAAATTTTATAGCTTAAAAAGGCCAATCACAATTATTACAACCGCTTTAGAATCTTAAAAACAGAACTCATGAAATACTTTTTTCTATTATCAGGATTAATTTTAAGCAATTATTTCTTCTCCCAAAATATTAAAGACCATAAAATATCCATTGATTATATACAACTACCTAAGCAAAAAATAGACGAATCTATTTCTACATTTTTTACTATCTACAAAGACTCTTATTTAGAAAAAAACAAAGAACAATTATCTATTTATCAATTTAAAGTGGACTCTGCAGAAGCAGATCAGCAAATAAAAATTAAAATCTGGGAAAGTCTAAGAAATACTACTAAAAGAAATTATTTAGACAGCCTAAGTGTTTGGAAACAAAATATTGCTAGAGGAATAAATAGAATAAAACCAACTGAACCAATTTATCCTGATTATCCAGAACCTTATTTTTTATTCCCACCTGTCTTGTCTAAATCTCTAAGTGAATTAATGAGCAATAAATCTATAAATATTTCAGGTTTTAGTGAAGGAAATAGTGGAGTTAGAATAGAAATGGATAATTTGGGTTTAGACGTAGTTTCTATTAAAGGAAGGTATACAAACCAAGGAAAATCGTATGTAGTTACTGCTAAATATAAAATGCCAATAATTATAAAAACATTCATAGGTGGAAAGTTATTGCACGAAAAACAGTACCATAATAAATTAGCTAGTCATGCTTTATTCAAAGGTAAAACTGAATACGATTATGAAATTTGGAAATTAAATACAATTGAAAACAATGATGACATTTGGATAAATCTTCAAAGAAAACTTTGGAATACGGCCATAAATAATATCTCTTCAGAATTAGATTCTGAGATTGGTTATCCTAAAAAAGAAGAAAATACTGAAATATATATTGTCAAAAAATTTCAGGATTATAATTATGATCAATTACTAACTGCTTACAATTATGCAGAATCAGGATATGGACAAGTTGGTTTAGATAGAAATAAATCTCGGGCTAAAGCCCAGCTTATTAAAGCAATAAATATTTGGGAGGAGGAAATGAAAGAAAGTGATTTAGCAAACAAAAAATCAAGGATAAACTCCAAAATATCTGGGCTAATAAGTGCCAATCTAGCAGATGCATATTTTTGGATAGAAGATTTTGAAAAAAGTAATTTTTATATAAATAAAGCAATTAATCAAGGAAATTTAAAGGCAAAAAACCATTGTAAAAAACTAAAAAAGGATATTCCGGAATTTAAAACGAGATACAATGTTTATATCCAGTAAGGAAAAAGCTAATGTTGGATAAGTAGCTTTTCTATTATTTGACTTTTTCCATACATTACTTTTATAGTATAAAGATTACTCGAAAAGCTAGAAACATCGAGAGCTGTAAAGGTTTGGTTGGGGTATTTTTCAAAAACAACTTCCCCAAGAATATTGGTAATTGTAATTTTACTTATTAGTTTTTGTGAAGTTATTTTAACCAAATTATTTGCTGGATTTGGATAGATCAAAATCTCATTAAAATTTATAATTTCTGTACTATTAGCAGCAGATTGACACACAGAAATTCCATTGGTATTTGATGGTGCATTATTTACAGAACCAAGTTCGTATGCTACTATATTTCCCAAATTATCCATTAATTTATAGCCATTTTGTTCTTGATCGTTTGCTCCATTTTCGTGGTAAGAAATATCAATAATTGTATTAGAATCTACCATAAATGGAACTATCTGAGTGGTACTTCCACTGTACATTGTTAAATTATGTGTCGAAATTCCGTTCAAGCTAATGGAGATGTAGGACCCGTTCCACCCATCTGCCAAAGAATCATAAGTTTCAAGAATAAACCATCCGCAAGGTGCATTAACTATGCCACTTCCTGCAGACTGACAGCTAATAAGTCCGTAAGTATCAGATGGCCCATTTCCGTTAGAACCTGCTTCTGATGAAACCATTACCCCTAATTCATTATATACTTCGTAAGAATTTTCATCGTCCCAATTTCCCGAAGAGTATATAACATTTATTACATCTCCAGAATCTACAGGAATATCGAAATATTCTGGACCAAAACCTGTTTGTAAAGCAATTGTTTGAGTGATAGAATAGTTAACTTCTATATCCACATAGCCTCCATTCCATCCATCGCCATAGCTGTCAAGTAACGCAATTTGAAAAATACCACAACTACCTGCAATTGTTAAGGCATTGGTAGTAAAAGTATATGGACCAGACCAAGAGCTAATATCGTTAGCTCCACAAACTTCTTGCACATAAAAATCATAAGCAGTACCAGGGCTTAAAGAATTCATAGAATAAGTATTGGAATTTAAGTTACTAACCATAGTTCCTGAACTTGGTGAAAAACCACTTATTCCCCACTCTAAATTCCAAGAATTACCTCCACTTCCACCAGACACCCAGGACAAATCTGCATTATTTGTAGAAATACCTGAAGCGTATAAACTTATAGGAGAACTACAAGAAACACAAGCTTGTAATCCATAAGTACTAAGAGGTCCATTGTTCATTGGTTGAACATTGGTTTGATTCACAATAATATTTCCAGACTGGTCATAAATAGTGTAAGAATTTTCTTCGGGCCATTGATCTGGATAATATACAACATCTAGTACATCGCCAGAATCTATTGGAATAGGTATGCTTTCAGGACCAAAACCATTTTGAATTGTGACATTAGAATCAATAATAGTTCCGTTTAAAATTATTTCAAGATATCCACCATTCCATCCATCTCCATAAGAATCGTAGAGCTCTACCACAAAGGCTCCGCAAGTTCCTGGAATAACCAGGGTTGTGAAAGTAAAAGGTCCAGACCAAATGGAGTTGCTATTTGGTCCACAAACAGCTTGAACATAAAAATCATAGGTTGTATAAGGACTTAGACCAGTAAGAGAATAATTATTACTATTAAGCCCATTTATTGAATTTCCAAGCCCATTTACAGGATGAGAATTTACATGACTAGTATCCCAATGTAAATTCCATATTGTATCTGTTGCTGATGGTACCCAGGATAGATTTGCAGAATTAGTAGTTAAACCGCTGGCATTTAAAGAAAAAGGATTTAGACAAGAAACAGTACTTGGACATGTAGAATTTGAAGTATGAAGCAAGTTGTCCAAATCACTTGGTGCAGGACCATAAATAAGTGTATCTCCAATAGGAGATAAAATAGCAAATGTAATTTCACTATCCCAATTTCCAGAATGGAAAATAAAATCCATTGTAGCTCCGGTAAATGAATATACAGAATCTAATGTGTAGGAAACATCACAATCGAAATCTCCAACATGTACTCCATTCATGGTTACTTCTAGAAAAGCACCATTCCATCCATCTCCATAGCTATCGTACATATGCAATTTATAATAGCATTGTGCATTAAAAAAATTAAAATAAAATATAATAAAAACTAGAAATAAGTTTTTTTGTGACATCCTCTAAATTTATAAAATAAAT
>JAYNHP010000092.1:0-4515 GCA_038108155.1 Flavobacteriales bacterium
ATTTACAGAAGATGAAGCAGCAGCTCTATTGTTAGAAACTTTTTCAGCTTTTGAAGTATTTACTTTAGAAGAAGCAGCAGCTCTATTTGAAGAAGGACCTACAGGCTTAGCACCTTTAACAGGGCTTACTTTGGATACAACTGGAGCTGGTTTAGTAGATGAAGGTGTTTTACCAACTGGCTTAACATTTGGTTTAACACTTGGCTTCATATTAGGCTTAGCTTCGTTTGCAGAAACTGAAGTTGGAGCCTTAGAAGACATAGGAGTTTTTTTACTTGGCTTACCTTCCTGCGCAAAAGTAGCAGAGAATGCAAATAAAATTGATGTAGCAATTATTAATTTTTTCATTTTGTTTTTATTTTTAAATCTTACGCAATTTACTTAAAAAGTGACGTATTGCTTTGTGTGGAGTTGCATTTTTGACAAAAGCATCAATATTAATGACGAAAACATTAAAATCTATTATGAATTTTTAAATTTGTAAAAATTAAATTAAAATTATAGATAATTATACCTTAAATGATACGAATTGAATTAAAAAATCTAGTTTTTTTTATTTTATTAAATATGTCTTTAATAGTTTCATTTTCTCAAAGTCAAGAAAATATTGAATACATGGAACAAAAAGAAATAGAGCTTACTAATGATTCAAGTTATTGGGACAATCATTCTGTTTTTTACTTAGGTTTTAACAGACTAAAACTATATAATTGGGCAGCTGGTGGAATGAATTACTCTGAATTACACGGTTTAGCTAATTTAAGATTCGACTACCGACACAATAAATTTCACTGGAATAATTTTATTAATGTCCAATTTGGAGTTATAAAATCTAGCTATGGAAACGATGGTCTCTGGCTTAAGAATGATGACGTTATTGAATTAAGATCTAAATTTTCAAGAAGAACCAATCATTTGTGGGATTATACTTTTCTAATTGACGTAAGAACACAATTTACATATGGTTATTATACAGAAGTTGACAGAGCTAATAACAAATATATGGACAATTTTTTATCTCCGATATACCCTATATTTGGTCTAGGTTTAGATTACCATGCTAGTAACCACTTAACTTTAGATGTCTCTCCCTTTACTGCTAAATCTACTATTGTTAAGGACGACTCGCTTTCTCAAATTGGTGTTTTTGGTTTGCAGCCTGGAGAAAATTTTAGAACTGAAGCTGGATTATATGTTAATCTTTTATATACCCATGATAGTATATTCAATATTAAAAACCTTCATTTTATGTCCGATATTACTCTTTTTGGTAATTATTTAGAAAGTCCTGGGAACATAGATTTAGTTGCTGAATTTATAACTTCTTATCATTTTAATAACTTTTTTAAAAATAAAGAAAGTGGTTTTAGTTTAACTTTTCAAGGTTGGTTAATATATGACCATGACATTAAAATACCAAGATATAATAAAAATGGTATCGACCCAATATATCTAAGTAGACCTGATGGACAACTAGATCCTATAACTGGAGATAATAATTATTGGATTGAATACAATGATTACCAAAATTCTAATCAAAATTTTAATGTTCAAAGTTATAATTTAGATATTAATGGTGATAACCAATCTGTTTTGGAAGATGGAGAGTGGGGATATAAAATAATAAAGACTGGGCCAGCTCTTCAATTTATGGAATATTGGATGTTGGGAATTTCTTTCACGTTTTAAAACTTTTTACCTTTCTTGGGAATTTTCTTCCATTTAAAAAATTACCAATAAAAGTATTTCTTACAAAATAATGGTATGTTATAAAACCAATAATAGTTGTTGTAATAGTTACTATTAAGAATTTAAAAGTTGAAGGAATATTCCATGTTACAATAAAGCAAGGTATTAAATAACAAAATTCCATATGGGTAAGATATATCCAATAGGAGGAGTCTGAAATATATTTTGCTCTTGCTGAAAAATTACTAAAATATCTGATAAAAATTCCGGTTACTCCAAAAATAAGTAACCAAGTAATTACTGATTTTAAGATAACTATTTGAATATGATTTAAATCAGTATAATCAAAGAATAAAATAGTAAATAGTAAAGTCCCTAAGAAAAAATATACCCAATCATAAGTTTTAAATGTATCTAATAGTTTTTTTGATCTAAATAATAACCATCCAACAAAATAAAAAGAACTGTAGTATAATATAGTTAAGGGATTAGGTAATAAAGTAATTCTTGGCTCCGATGGAAAAGAATTAGGCATAAAAAAATTAGAAAAATAAGATGGCATAATACTTACAAAAAAATTCATTATAGAATATATAGAAAATGTAAAAAAGGAAAGAACGACAAGTTTTAAAAATGGATTATTTATAATTTTTCTGAAATATTTATCGAAATATTTTCCTATACTTAAAAATCTAGATAAAAAGATAACCAACCCAGTAAATAGAAATGTAATTATTATGAGATAATACAAAAACCAAAAATGCCCGATAAATGGTTTAAGTGAAGGAAAGGATAAAAGAGTTGGAAGAAAATTTAGTTTTATAATGGAATATTCTTTTGTAAGTTTTAAAAAAGGACCAAGCAATGTTTCAAAAATTAGAAAAGGAAAAAGAATTCTTGATATTCTATTTCTAATCATTTGTCGAGGTGATTTTTCGTAATAAAGTAATGAAGCAAAAAAACCAGCTACCAAAAAAAATATCTGTATTCTAAAAGAATGAATAAATTCCACAATGAATCCATTAGAAATATGGTTATTTAGTGGATCTTTTAATTGAAAAATACCTAGTCTTGTATCCATATCTAATGGAGAATAGGTTACAGCAGAATGTAAAACTATTCCAAGTAACATCATTACTGCTCTTAAAGAGTCTAGGGAATTAATTCTATTATTATTCTGTAAATTACTCAAACCTATTACTTGATATATAACTTGTATAAACTTATATTTTACTTTATAAGTTCATTTTCTTTTTTCAATCAATATACGCTAATATAAACTTATTGTTTAAAATACACTAAGTATTTTAAATTAATTAAAAACAAATAATATATTTAGATTATTATACTATATAAGTAAATAAATATTATTTAGGTATTTTTAAGGATTGGAAATAAATATAATTCTTAAGAATAATGTTACCGTACATTGAAACTTCCTAACGAACATTGAAAATTTAATCAAGAGTTTAATAATACCATTTATTTACACTTGAAAGTAGACCTAATATTAAGAAATTTGCAGAAAAAAAAATTTATAAATATTCTATCAATAATACAGAATATTAAAATACAATTTATCTATTTATAATGGGCTTTAACATTGTACTTGTAGAACCGGAAATACCTATGAATACAGGAAATATAGGCAGATTGAGTTTGGCTTCTGGATCGGTTCTTCATTTAGTAAAACCTTTTGGTTTTCAATTGGATGACAAACGTCTTAAAAGAGCAGGGTTAGATTATTGGAAACATATTTCTGTAAATGTTTATGAAAATATTGAAGACTTTTTTTTAAAAAATAAGGAAGAAAACATGGTATATTTTTCAAGCTCTGCAACTAAAAATTATACAACTATTAATTTTGAAGACAATATGTTTTTATTATTTGGAAAGGAATCCGTAGGACTGCCCAAGGAAATAACAGGAAAAAATTCAGATCATCTTTATAAAATTCCTATCTATTCTGATCATGTAAGAAGCTTGAATCTAGCAAACGCAGTGAGTATTGTAGTATATGAAGGATTGAGAAATCTTAAATAATATGATTAGTTTTATTAAAAAACTTTGAAGGAAATTAAAAAACAATTAAAGGACTTTAATCAAAAAAATAACTTTTGAACATCTATTTAATTTTGTTGAGTCTATTGAAATCGATAAATTAAAATATCAAGATATCTAATTAAAAATTTTAAGTTTACAGATCTATTTTTAATTTAAATTTAAGACAAATGAAAAAATCAATTACAATTTATCTATTACTTTTATCGTTTAATTTCTTTTCACAAGTTTGCAAGTTCCAAATTGATAATCCAATTAAAGATTTCACTCAAACCAGTAACGGTGATTTTGTTTTTGTTTCTGAAAATTTTAAAATTACTAAAGTAAATTCAGACTTTGATACCATTTGGCATAATGATGCACTAGATTCTGGAAATAATTATTTATCAAATATTTATCCAACTTTTGATGGTGGGTTTGTAGGTTCGGGAAGTAGTTCTTCGGGTAATTTATTTAAAATGAATAGTATAGGAGATACTCTTTGGGCTAATGAATGTCAAATTTTCTTTGGGCCTTTAAGTGGGTTTAATATTATTGATATTATACAAACATCTGATAGTGGTTATGCATTTATAGCTATATATGGACATATGAGTTTTTATTCGATGCTTGTTAAAACAGACAAGTTTGGAGATACTCTTTGGACTAAAATGAATCTTTTAAATGCTCCTAATTCTTGGGATAGTAGAGCAAAAACGATTAATGAAACAAGTGGTGGAGATTTAATTGTAAGTGGTTTAGTTAATGTTTCTTTTCCAACTTATG
>JAYNHP010000093.1:0-4501 GCA_038108155.1 Flavobacteriales bacterium
ATCAATATGGAACTACACATTCAGAGTCAATCTCTTTTGAAACACAAGAGCAATAAAATATAACGACTAAACTAAACAAAATGAAAAAACTACTCTTACTCTCCGCTTTGTTAGTCTTCGCTTGTAGTAGTGATGATAGTAATGATAATGACAACTCCAATCAAAATGATTTTTTTACTAACCATATTGGTGTTTGGAAAACAACTATTGACGGTTCAATAGATTATCTAATTGATATTGATAATAACAGTGTTTCTTCATACATCAAATTTACTTCTGATAATTGTTACGATTATAGCCCCCCTACTACAGGTGGTTCAAATGTTATTATATCAAATACGCCCGATGAATATATCTATGAAATAACTGGAATTCCTGGGTTATCCATTACACAAAGTTAATGACTTCTCCAGTAATTAGTTTCTAAATCTTCTTAACTGATTTGATTCAAATGTGTATTCTGGAGTTTGAATAATATTTGAACTATCTAATTTGTACCATACTGTATTGTCTTTTGGATTCAAAAGAACATGTTGTTCTTGAGCTGGCATAAAGCTTTGCGCTAGCATAAAAACTTTTTTATTATTTGAGTTTACTGCAACATCAACAACTGAAACAGCATGTCCAGGAAAACCTCCTTCAACAAATACATCACCTGGTTTTATATCACTTATTGAAACTGGATCTAAATCATACTCATTTATAGACCAAGTTCCAGCATATGTAAATACTATATCCAACCATTTTCTAAAACTCATATAATTATCTTTACGCTTATCTCCATTTGTAATTAAAACATCAGTCCCGTTCTGGATTATGCTTATTTTTTTTCCACTCAACCAATCATTATAGCTTGTGATGTAACCATTTGTGAAAGAATATGCCAAGCGGTCATAGAATTTTGGTCCTTTACTGTAGTGATATACTGCTCTTAAATATATGGCCGCATCAGCACATTGATGTAAGTCTCTTTTACCTATGTCATAATCAAAAACAGCTGCCCATATCTTTTTATTATTGATTTTATAGTACTTTCTCTTTCCATTACTATAATAAACAACGTTATCATTTTTTAATGGGTGTTGTCTCAAGAATTTGCTGTATTCATCATTATAAATTCTTTCATATCCTGCTGGGGGTGAAAATTTAGTTTCAATATTATTTTGTGCTTGACTTACAGTAAAGAACAATACAAATATTAAGTATGATGATAATTTCATTTAAATAAAGTATTTAATGTTATAACATCCTTTTGAAAAAAATATTATGAAATTATATAGTTATTTAAATGAGTCAACTATATATTCAAATCTTTCTTGAAATTGCATAACATGTTTTAACTCAAAGTGATTTTCTATTTTTTGGTGAATGGAATCAAACAGCAATTTGAGAGTTTCATTGTTTTTGAACTCTTCAAGTTCTAAAATCCTAGTATTGCTATCTACGTATAGATCCTTCCCAGTTTGAAAATATGAAGTGTTATTTTCAGCAGTAGTGTTTAAAATATAATGATTGTAAATATCCCATTCAACATAGGCATATACTCTTGGAATGTTGTGTGCAAACGATGAACCACCCTTTGCCATTATTGAATAAGCTCTGTTGATTGAGTGGTACAATTCAACAAGTTTATTCCGCTCAGCTTTGTAAGCCTTACTGTTGTATTTCTTTTTTAGAAAATATGCATAGCATTGGTAAAAGGCATCAGCTCCAAATTGACTAACAAATTTATTATCAGTATTTCCATTAATATAATTCTTGTAAGTTAAATCTGGATCTTTAAAATCATCTGAGTAAAACTCATCTCTTTCCATGACAATTTCATTGTATTCATCCTTTAAATAATAGAGCTCTACTAAAGGGTCTTTTGAAATATAGACTGTATCAAGATCTGTCTTTCTGCTTTCTTTGGTATTAAGTAATTCAAGACCTTTGGTATTGGATTTATTTAAACAGCTAAAAGCAATAAATACTAAAAAAATATACTTCAAAGCCTTCATTCTAAAATGGATTTGAGTTTTCATTATCCAAAAATTTAAAGTCATTGATGGAGTCTATGTCTTTATCAAGATTATAAAATGGCACTCCCTCTGAATGTTCATTTTCATAAACCTTGTTTATCCTTTCATAATCTTTTTTCCATTGCGCTAGTTGCTCCTCAGGCCAAAATTCATCTGGACTGGGCAGGCCGTCACAATCAATCTTTTTCAACTCTGTCTCAGATTTAAAATAGTATGAATAATTGAAATCAAGTTCAGACACGTCTATTGGTCCTTGTCCTGCAATATTCAAAAGTTTATTAATAAGATCATCTCTTTCCTTGGTTGAATTAGTATAAAACCCAAGTTCAATACATGGCCGTTGTTTTATCTTCCACCCATTTGTAAATTCCAATTCAAATTTTATAATGCTGTAGGGTTTATCACTAAGATATTTTATTAGCTCAGCTGTATTTTTAAGAGGCTTACGCATCTTTCTAACGGGATGTTTGGTGTTTTTACGCTTTCTGATACCATTATCAACTTGGTAATAAATGGTCTTGTTCTTAATTTCTAAATCCTTAAAATGAAGTAATAGCCACAAGTTTCTAACAGTGTCAACTCCAAGGCTAAAGCTTTTATAGTTTGAGTAAAGTTCAATGTTATTTATTAAATAGGACCACATATTTTGATTTTATAATAGAATATAAACACCACAATTTAACTATATTTACTAATATGAAAAACGCTCTTCTTTTAATTTTACTCACATTTTTTAGCTGTAAACAATCAACAGATTATAGTGGCTCTTGGATAAATTCTGGAGATAAATTTGAGAATACATTAAGTCTAGAGAAAATTGATGGGAAGCCAAATACTTATAAATTTTCATTTAATGGCTGGAGGAAGTCATATGACAGTTTTACAAATCAAGAGATTAAATTTCTTGGTGGAATGAACAATGAAGTTTTTATTATAGAAGTTAAAGAAAATCAAGCTGTGTATAGTGATGATGGGCGTGAGTTTGAAGAGGGATGGAGCTTATACAACGAAGGAGAGGGGCGTTGTAAAGTCTATTTTGAGTTTAATAAATACTCTGTCAAAGTTAAGACAAGAGCCTGTAGTTTAGTATATGGAGGCTTTGGAGTGTCTTTTGATGGGGAATACATACAGAAAAAATAAAAATTATGGTAGGAGTTATTTTAGTAATGTTTTTGTTGTTTGTAGTTGTTGCATTTTTTTATGTAGTTGAAAATAATCCAAACAATAAAACTACAAAATCAAAAACTGAAAGTGAGGGGGGGATATTGAGTGATAAAAATCAAAATGATAGCATTAGTATTTTAAGGAAAGAGGCCATAGCCCTAGTTAATATATTATACAACCAGAGTTTGCTTTCACTAAAACAAACTACTGAAAAAAGAGATGAGATCAATAAAATAGATGAACAGGGCAGTCTTAATAATATCATTAAAGATCTAAAACAAAAAGTAGAACAATTTGAAAAAGAGGTAAAAGAAAAGAAAGTACAAGTAGCAACCCAAAAAAAGAATATTTCAAAGGACCAATTTATTTCAATCACCATATTATCAATTTTATTTCATATTATTCTATTTATTATGACCTTTTATATAGCTATAGAAGTTGACATTAATCAAGGTTTCTCTTGGAAAGGAAGTCCATTTGATTGGGAGGACACATGGTGGGTTTGGGTAATTTACATCATTGTTGTTTTCTTGATTGAAAAAAAATTACTTACAATCAGAAAAAGGTCTAAGCACTTCAATAATAATGTTTTTAGAGTTTTATATTACTTGTCAACCTTTTCTACAATTGCAGGTTCAGTGGTATATTTTTTGACAATAAATGTTCAGCTATTTAGCAGGGTTGGAAGATCTACAAGAGATGGATTTTTATTACAAGCTTTCTTTTTCTGTTATATTTTACCTGTAATTTTTTGGATAGTTTATTACCTTACTATAAAAAATAATGAAGCATTTAAATCATTTTTGGATAAGAAGAAACAAAAGAGAGGTAAAGAATCTAAAGTTTTAAAAAGGGGACAAGCAATAAAAGAGCTAAAGGAGGCCAAAGAGTTACTTGATTTGGGAATTTTATCCAAAGAAGAGTATAATGAATTATCTAAAAAACTTAAGCCTTTTATTTTAGGTACTAAACCATAGGCATATCCTCTTCTTTAAGTTCTCCTATTTCTAAACCTCTTAAGTAGGTTAAACTAACGTTTCATATATTTGAAATATGAAAAATTTCTTTGTCAATAATGGTGTTTGGTTATCAATGCTTTTAGCGCTTGGTACTTTAGCTTTTGATGATTTTTTTGGAGAGTACTTACAACCATTTGAAACCTCTGTTCTTAATATAATTACATATTTTATAATCGTATTACTTCCTGTGTCTTTTGGTATTTATTACAAAATAAAAAAATGAAAAAACTACTCTTACTCTCCGCTTTATTAGTCTTCGCTTGTAATAAAGAAAATAATACAGAGCAGTCTATTTCT
>JAYNHP010000094.1:0-4391 GCA_038108155.1 Flavobacteriales bacterium
GGCTTTGAAGAGTTTTTAGAAATAAAAGCTGTAATGGGCTACGCCTCAAAATAATTTTTTTGAAAATAGTTGCTTAAGTAACTATTTTATTAGCTTCCTAGTTATTCTTTTTTAAAATTTTTTATTTTAATGGCAAAAATTTTATTATTAAGAATCCTTGTAATAGGACTTTTATCTCTGCCAGCTCTATCAGATCCTTGGCTAAGTGCAAAAGATGAATTTTTGGTAAAAAAATTAGAATATCTGTCAATTAAAAATAAATTTGCTTTAGATTCATCCTCATATCCAATTCCCTTAGCACTCATAAGAAGTCCTAGTGAAGATATGTTTAATAATTTATCTTCAATGAATGAATATATTGACTTTGCTAATCAAATTATTTCTAAGGAATCTAAAAAATTTATAAATGAGTTTGGTTTTTCTACAAATTCGGATTTTAATCCTTTTAGATTTTTAGACAGTAAATACAAAGATAAAAATTCAACTTTTTTTTCTAATTCATTTTTAGGAGATAGATTTGCTTCAAAAATCTCAATTTCTGTAATTGAAAATCCTTTTGAAGAAAAAAAATACGATTTTAGCGATTCATATTTTGCTGCAGTTTCAGGAAATGTAATCCTTGGAATAGGATCTTATGATAGATGGTGGGGGCCTTCTCATCATGCGAGCCTTATACTTTCAAACTATTCTAAGCCATCTCCAGGTTTATTTATAAGATCTTTAGATGGCATGACTTCATCTGCCCCTTTTATAAAAGCTTTTGGAAAAATTAACTTTTCATTATTTGCTAATCAATTAGAAAGTAATAGAGCTATTGAAAATCCATATTTTCTCGGTAGTCGTGTATCTTTTAATCCGTTAAGTGGACTTACAATAGGTCTTACTAGATCAATTATGTTTGGCGGAAAGGGAAAGGATAACAGCTTGAAAGCATTATGGGACTCCATAAGAGGAGATGCTTCTACTTATGAAGGAAGTTCTGATTCAAACATAGATAACGAACTTGCAGGATTTGATTTGAAATATAGTTTTATTTTGAAAGATCTTGCGTGGTCTTTTTATGGACAATATATTGGTGAAGATGGGACTGATTATTGGCCTTGGCGTACTTTCTACCTTGCAGGTACAGAGTTTATCTTTTTTAAAGATGGCAAAACAAATAGTTTAGTCATTGAGTATATAAATACATATTATTTTGGAGCAGCTAAGGGTGTATACATGGCTAATTTTACCTATGAACATTCTCCCTATTTAAGTGGTTACAGATATAAAGGAAGTCCTATAGGAGCTTTTATTGATGGAGATTCAAATTATGCTCACTTATCCTACAATGGAGAAATTAATGACTTTACAAAGATAAAATTTTCAATCTTTTATGGAAATCTTAACAAGGATAAAGATGGTGTTAGAAACTCATGGGGAACACAAAATGATGACTTTTTTGGAATAGTTTTAAATTTTGATTTTAAAGTCAATTCCAAAATAGAAGCTGGAATAAATATTACAAGCCTAAGCGAAGAACTTATTTACAGAGAAAAATTTATAGATAGGAATATAATTGGAATAGATTTTAAATATCGTTTTTAATGCCCTTGCTTTCCTTGTCTGCTGCATCTATGACGACCTATATTAAAATTTCTAACTGCGCCGTGCTTAGTCTTTCTACCATTAACTCTTTTTCTCCATAGTCTAAAGCTTGATGGTTTTAAATTGTTTCTCATAATCGCTATAAGTTCTCCATGATTGATTGAGAATTCTTTTTCAATAACTTCAAATGGGGTCCTATCTTCCCAAGCCATTTCAATTATTCTATTAGTATCTTCTAAATCAATGTTTTCTGAGATTTTCTTCATTATTATTCCATTGTGAAATTATCTTTTGATTATCTTCAATCCATCTTTCAAGCTGAAGGATTACATAATCTTGCCCCATGACAAGATCAAAATTTTCTTGAGGCATCAAGTCTTTTTCATTTGTCATTACCTTAGCTAAGGCTAATAGATTTTGAGTTTGTTCTTCATATTCTGCAAGCATAGGATTCTTTTTATCTTTAAAAGCATTTTGGATTTCATCAAGAAGAGCTGTTTTTAGTTCCTGTAATTCAAATGCATCCATATCTAATTATAAAAAAAATATATAATATTTTTGCAGAATTTAGACAAGTGTAAAAATATTTCTAAACTAAGAAGCAATTGCTTCAAAGGCATTTGAAGCTATTCGTACAATTTCATCTATTTCCTCTTCGCCGTGAGCAACAGATAAAAAGTGATTATGATAACTAGTCAGATAAATGCCGCGTGAAAGACATTCATCGGTCCACTGAATGTGAAAATCTTTATTTCGATTTTCAATCCTAAAATATGGCATTGAAGGTACGCCAGTGATTTTCATTTTTAATCCAAATTCATCTCCAGCAGCAATCAAATTTTTCTTTAATCTTTCTCCGTTAGTATTCATGATTTCAATAGCATTTACTTTTTGTAATTCTTCTAATGTAGCTTTGGAAGCTGCCATGGGAGCAGAATTAAAAAATTGTGTACCACTAAAATAAACTCTGTTTGCTGCATCTTTTAAAGAATCTTTACCGACTAGAGCAGATATTGGGTAGCCATTAGCCATAGCTTTACCTAAACAAACTAAATCAGGACTAAATCCAAATGCATTATGAGAGCCATGAAGATCAATTCTAAATCCAGTCCTTACATCATCAACTATGATAATAATATTATGATCTCTACATTTTTCTTGAATATGTTTCCAGTATCCCTCATCAGGAAGTGAATTATCTTTTGATGTTGGATGATCATAAGGACTAGAAATAAAACATGCAATCTCACTGCCAAAAGAAGAAATCATTTCATCGAACTCTTTAGTGCTGTTCCATTCAATTGAAAGGACTTCATCCTTATCCGAATCAATTACTCCGGGATTATTGCTATTTTGCATCCATCCGTTGGAACCATGATAACCATTATTAATTTTCAGAATTTTTGATTTGCCAGTTTCTTCCCTAGCGACCATTACAGCTAATTGAGTACTATCGCCACCATTTTTTCCAAATAGAGCCCAATCTGCTATGTTGATCATATCTGTCAATGTTTCAGCAAGTTCTATCATTATCGGAGAAGCCACACTTACTGTATTTCCTAGGTCATATTGAGTTTGTGCAGCTTTATCTATTTTTGGATTGTTATAGCCAAGAATCATTGGACCCCATCCACAAACCAAATCTAAATACTTATTTCCATCTACATCCCAAAAATACGCATCTTTTGATTTAGAAAAGAATTTAGGACCCTCCTCTCTAACTGCATACTTATAATGTCCAAAGATTCCTCCTGGAATTAATTTTTGAGCTTTAGTAAAAAGTATATCTGACTTTTTTTGCTTGAACTTCATAGCGTAAAATTTAAAACTTAAATTAAGCTTTTGTAAAGATAAGATCTTTTTGAACCTTGCTGATAGGCAGATTATTTAGATCTCTATTCTTTAAAAATTCTAGAATTAAATCAATATCGCTTTTATTTAATTCTTTTAAAAATTCAGATTCTAGAATATTTGGCTTTAGTCCTATGTCATTTAAAATTTTAAAAAAATTTCTAGCATCGTTATAAGGATCCTTCCATAAATGAGGAGAAAATTCTATTAAAAGATTTTGAACTTTTTTTAGAGTTTTCAACCCCCCCTTCAAAGCATTAAGTTCAAAACCTTCTATATCAATTTTCATAAGGTGGATAATTTCTAGGTCTTTAAAGAGTGAATCTAAAGTATTTACGTCTACTTTCAAATATTTAGATGTCGAATTTTGCTGAGGAGTATCCTTAATTAAAGAATGAGCGCCAGGATTCTTAGAATTTGCAAAATAAAGAGGAAGAGAATTTTCTTTTTCTCCAACAGCACATTCCACTAACGAAATATTTTTTAATTTATTTTTATTTATATTTTTTTTTAAAAAAAATAAATTGTCTGGAGATGGTTCGACGGAAAAAACATGACTATTTTCTTTTCCAATGGTTGAAAATAGGCAGGTGTACCACCCAAAATTTGCTCCAATATCAATAAAGCATAAACAATTTTGATCAGAAAATTTTTTAATAATCCAATTTGAAGTGTGCCCCTCCCAAGAGCCATATTTTGCAATATGAAAAGAAAATGTAGTTGGAGATGGTAAAATTAAAGAAAGTCTAAGTTCAGTAATTTCCGTTTTAAATTCTTTTTTTCTAAGCAATGATGTACTTAGAAAGTGAAATAATCCTCTCATAGCAGACAAAAAACTTCTTTTTTTTATCTTTACATAATTCATCTAAATAATTTTGAGATAATTTAATTATTTAAATAATTAATGGCGGAGAGGGAGGGATTCGAACCCTCGATGCAGGATTACCACATAC
>JAYNHP010000095.1:0-4354 GCA_038108155.1 Flavobacteriales bacterium
TTAAATAATCATCCGATGGATTTGGATAGGTTTTAAATTCTGAAACAATATTCTTTATTGATACTGAATATGTATAAATATTAGAAAAATATTTGCAACCCGAAACGTTTGAAAGGCGAGCTTGATAATCTCCATCAACAGTTGGTGTAATAAGACTAGATGTGGATCCTTGTATAATCTGCCCATTATTTAACCAATTAATATCATATCCACTTAAATAATTGGTTACATATAAATTTGCTGCACCATCCAAATCAATATTAAATTCAACTGTTGGATCACAATAAACCACGCTTACAGAATCTGAATTATTAAAACACCCAAAATTGTTATAAACTCTAACATAATAATTACCTGACTGAACAATAGTATCTACAGGACTGGTATGTCCTACTAGAGAACTAGTATCAACATACCATTGTAACGAATAATTTACAGAATCTGTATACACTATATAATTTAGAGAATCGTAAATAATATTTGGTTTTCCAGGCTCGTACCCAACTCTAATAGTATCCACACTTTGAACAGCTGGAACAGGCAGTATTTGCTGATAAATTATAGAATCACTTATAACAGCATCGCTTCCTGCGCTACATAAATTACAGCTTTGAAAATCTATTGTATAGAAACCAATAAAATCATCCGTTCCAAAAGTTAATTCCCAAGCATTAGCAGATGCCGCTGTCTGATCTGCATCCATAACATCGATAGTATAAATACTATCTGGATGTAAGTTAATATTAACACTCCAGGTATTTGGACCATCGTCATTTAACACAAAATTAGATTGATAAATTAAATTTCCATTTTCTCTTAATATAAAATAAGGGTCTGGTTTATTAGATGTATAAACAAAAGGAATCCATTCTGGACCCCAACCACCAGAAATACTATTAATGGTAACACTTGTTAATGTATATAGGTCTGTAGTGTCTAAATTATTGTAAGCTTCAAAATAAACTGGAAAATCACCAGCTTGATTATAAGTTTGGGTTAATGGGTTTTCTAAAGAACTAGTCTGACCATTTCCAAAATCCCAAAAATATTGTAATAGACCAGGATTGTTATTAGTGAAATTAACATCTAAAGGTACACATCCTAAAATTTGTGAAGAAGAAAAACCAGAGTTCCCAAGAGATGGATTGTTTACATTAAAAGTAATTGGAAAATCAATAGGAATATTATCTATACTTTGACCTGCTGAAACAACATCAACCAAGACACTTACATTTACATTGTATTGACCCAATAACAATGGAGTACCATAGACATTAATACATCCATATTGATTGATTTGAGGATTGTAATTATTTGTAGGATTGTTACAAACCCAATTTAGGCCAACAGGGAGACCAATACTGACAATTTCAAAATTTTGAATAACAGCGCCCATAGTATCTAAGGGCATTATAAAAGTAATATCTTCAGAATATGGTTGCCCAACATATCCATCTGGAAGAGGATTTGGATATATACCAGGCACAGTATAACTAGTATCTATTATACACTGAGAAAAGGAATTAAAAACCTTAAAAGACAATAAGATAAAAAAGAATAATCTTAACATAAATAAATTAATCATCCTTAATTTAAAGAAAAAATAAATACAACATTATTTTGGATGGTAAATATTGGATGAGTTTTTATAGATTTCTGTTTTATCTAAAGTCATTTTTTTTCTCTTTTGAGTTGCATATAGGCTCATTTGATCTGTGAAATGAGGAGATTTGGCTCGATTACTAATACCGTATGGTAAAACAGTTTCTATCTCTGGCAAATCATCTCCAAACTTAACAAGCATAATATAGGAATCTCCTTTAACAACTTTAACCATACCGTCTTTATATTTACTAGAAGAAGACTCTGCTATCATATCTACCAATCCACCAATAGGAATTTCAACATCTGCTCTAACATGCTTTTGATATTCGCCAAGTGATATATTTAATTTATCAAAACTTCTAAGTATTTGATTTTTGGTTTTTTGAAGACTTTCAATTAGTAAAGAATCTGGAATTTCTCTATCAAAATCAAAGTTGATTTTTTTAAGTTTCTTTCTCAAGTTTTTGTAAAACATACTAAACTGAGCTGCTCCAATATTATCTACATTTGCTTTTCTATCCCAAGACTGAATGAGAGACAGAATATCTTCTAACTCACTAGAATCATTGTAAGTTACTTCAAAAATCTTGTTGATTTCAAATGGACAAAATATTGGATTGGCATATTCTTGGTCGTACTTAATCTCTAAAAAATTTTCATAACTAATTTTATCAAAACGGTCTATAAGTTTTTCAAATCTTAAACTTCTATTGTTTAAATTCTCTTTATAACCAAAACTTTTAGGAAAATTTCCTTCTTTAAGATTATTCGATTTTTCAGTACAATTAAATGGGCTGTTATTGGTATTAAAAATATAACCAGAAGTTGGATTCTCTAATTTTGGAAGATCTTTATAACCAAAATAACCATTGGTTTTTGTTTTGGAAGAATTTCCTGGAAGAGTAAGCTCCCAATTATAAATAGTATCTCTTAATGGTATTAATGCATTGCTCATATAAAATATATTATCTTGCTTATCCGCATAAACAATATTAAATCTGGGGATACCCATAATATTTAAAGCTCTTTTAAAATCTTCAAAATTTTCTGCTTTGTTCATTTGATACCACTGCTCTATTGCTGAAATATTTTCTAAAGCAGAAAGATGGAAAGAAAATACCCCACTGTCGTTTTTTAAAACTGGGCCCTATTCACACCAAAGAAATTTTTTTCTTAACGGTATAACTAATCCATTATTTAATTTGACTTTAAGTTTAGCTCTAGAAATTTCAAATTTTTTCCATTCTTGATCATAATTATAATAATTTTTTTTCTTAGGATGAATTTCCATTTGATAAACATCTATTAAATCTGGGAAATTGTAAGTATGTGTCCACGCTAGGTTTGGATTTGTCCCAATAAATGGAAACGGTGAACCTGGGAAAAGACCTCCTAAAATATTCCACCCTTGCTCACTAGCAAGATGCGCCTCATACCAAGAAAAAGGTCCTTCTAGCGGTTGATGGGTATTTATATTAATATAAGTTTTATTGTCTATGGTTTTACTCTTATTAAATGCAAATCCATTAGACCCAATATTATTTAAGGACGAATCTTGAATTAAAGGAATATTATTGGAATATAAATCTTTTAAAACTTTAGATATATCTGAAAAGAAATGAATTATAAAATTAAATCCAACCAAATATTCTTTTCTTGTCATAGGAAAGGATTTTTTAACCAAAACCTGATCAGGAAATTTTTTGGCAAATGCATTCAAACCTTCGACATAACCATCCACTACATTAATAATATCAGGAGACAAATTATCTATTTCTCTATCTACAAGCTCCTCACACTTAAGTAATTGTGAAATATAATCTAGCTGAACACCTTCTTTTCCTTTATATCTCCCCATCATATATTTTGAAGGAAGAAAAGTTTCTTGAATGGTTTTAAAATCGTCTTCAGCATGTGCCCAGGCTAAGCCATAGGCAACTTCTTTGTCAGTTTTAGCAAATATATGAGGAGTGCCATATTTTCCCCTTACAATATCAATACTATCAGGATTTAACTGCGCATTAAAATTTAAAAAAGTAAATAAGAAAAATAATATGAATGATGTTTTTAGCAATTAAAAGAAATCAAGTTTAAAATTAAAAATTATTGCTCTATTTTCCTTAGCACAGTATAAATTTTAAAACTTATAAAATTAAATTTGTGAGAATCTATGAGAGTTGACAAATACATATGGGCTATTAGACTTTTTAAAACAAGGTCATTGGCTTCTAAAGCTTGTGTAAGTGAAAAAGTAAAACTAAATGGTGATTTTATCAAATCCAGTAAAGTCGTAAAAAAAAACGACACAATAGCTATTAAAGTAGTTCCCATTTGGAAAGTTTTCAAAATTATTGACTTACCAAAAACTAGAGTTGGAGCCAAGCTAGTTGGTGATTTTTCTAATGAAATAACATCAGATGAAGATTTAGAAGTACTAAAACAATATGTATTAATAAATAGACAAAACAGAAGTATTGGTATTAAAGGCAGACCCACTAAAAAAGACAGAAGAAATCTAGGAGATTGGCTGAAATAATTATTTGTTCTCTTAAGTCTTTAATGAAGCTTTTTATTGATGAAATTTATCGCATAAGATTTAATACTCCACTAAAATTTTTTTCTTGAATTTTAAGTGTATAAAGGTAAGAACCTGGTGGTGCTAAACCTCCTACTCTATTTTTCCCATCCCATTTTAGATTATTTCCTGTAGAAAAATACTGTATTTGCCCCCATCTATTGTAGATGGTTA
>JAYNHP010000096.1:0-4302 GCA_038108155.1 Flavobacteriales bacterium
GTTAGAAACTGATTGAGATTTTTTTGTTTTTTTGATGTAATCTTCCCAATAATTTTTTTGTTTTAGCTCTAAATTTTTTGGATTAATTAAACTTCTACTATCATTATTTGTTTTAATGGTGTCTTTTGAATCAAGGATTACGGCGGAGGAATCTACTCTTTGAGCGTAAGAATAGCAGCAAAAAAATAAAATACTTAAAATAAATAATAAATGTTTTCTTTCCATAAAGCAACCCCCTATACGTAATATATTTACAATAAGTTACCCAAATATACGTCATAATTAAATAGCTTATAATTTAAAATAAAAATACTCTCTAAAAAAGTAATGCGTATTTTTACAGAAACAAATTAAATTAATGGAAGATAATAAAGGATACGTTAGAATAAATATAGATGAGAATGGGATTGGCACAATAGAATTTTACCATCCTCAAAGCAATTCTCTTCCTGGAGAAATTCTATCTAAAATTGCTAATACTATTACTGAAGCAAGTCTTAATGAAGAAATAAAAGTAATTGTTCTTAAATCCGGTGGTAATCGAACTTTTTGTGCTGGTGCAAGTTTTGATGAGCTAATAAAAATTGAAAATATAAAAGCTGGAATTGAATTTTTCTCTGGCTTTGCCAACGTTATAAATGCATGCAGAAAATGTACAAAAATTATTATTGGAAGAGTACATGGAAAAGCAGTTGGAGGAGGTGTTGGTTTAGCTAGTGCTGTTGATTACTGTTTTGCTACTCAACATGCATCCATTAAATTAAGTGAATTGGCATTGGGAATTGGCCCTTTTGTTGTTGGCCCAGCAGTGGAAAGAAAAGTTGGGTTATCCGCCATGAGCGCACTTGCAATTAATGCAGACAAATGGTTCGATGCAAATTGGGGTCTACAAAAGGGACTATATTCTGAAATATTTCAGGATAGTGATTCGATGGATAAAGCAATTAATCAATTAGCTTATAAACTCTCTAAATCTCACCAAGAGGCTACTAAAAAATTAAAAAAAGTATTTTGGAAAGGAACAGAAAATTGGGACGAATTACTTTCCAAAAGAGCTAAAATATCAGGAGAATTAATACTTTCTGAGTTCTCTAAAAGCGCAATAAAAAAAATCCAAAATAAATAAACCTGTGGAAATTTATCAAGGTACTATTAAGAGTTTCTTTGAAGAATTCAAAAAAATCTTCGAAGGAAAAAAAATTTACCTAATTGTTGACGAAAATACCTTTCAGCATATAAATTATTTGGAAGAAAATTTTTCAGTTAATTCTACACATTTGAAATTAGAAAGCGGAGAAAAGAACAAAACTTTTAATAGCGTTTTAAAAATATGGGACTTTTTAAATCGTAATAATGTTAAAAGTAGCGACCTATTATTTATCCTCGGAGGAGGGATGCTCACCGACTTAGCAGGTTTTGCTGCATCCACTTATAAAAGAGGAATTGAATTTGTTTATTTTCCAACCACATTATTAGCAATGGCAGATGCTGCTATTGGTGGTAAAACAGGGTTTAATTACCAATTTTTAAAAAACAATATAGGTACTTTTACACTTCCAAAAGCTATTTTTTTGGATACTACTTTTTTAACAACTCTCCCAAAAATAGAATTAGATTCTGGAATAGCTGAAGTATATAAGCACAGTATAATTGGAGATGCTGATTTATGGAACTACTTAAAAGTAAATCCCAAAAAGTTAGACTTGGATTATATAGTACAATCATCTAAAAACCTAAAACTAGAAATTGTAAGTAAAGATCCTTATGAAAAAAACATAAGAAAGAAATTAAACTTTGGACATACTATTGGTCATGCAATAGAGAGTTATTTATTGGACTCCAACGCTCCTACTTTACACGGTTTTGCTATTGCGAAGGGAATGATCATTGAATCCTTCATTGCAAAAAAAGAAAATCTATTGAGTGAAGATTACTTCCATGAAATAAAAACAGTTTTATCCAATAAATTTAAAACCTATTTAAATTTTACAATAGATTCTAAATCTATTATTAAGTTGATGCTTTCAGACAAGAAAAACACTCAAAATACCATAAACTTTTCTCTACCTGTAAGAATTGGTGAAGTAACCATAAACCATGAACTAGAATTAAAAAAAGTGGAATCTTATTTATTAGAGTTTTTCCAAAATGATTGAAATTTCTTCTACTGATAAAACTATTTACGGATCTATAGATTTAGAATCTTCCAAAAGTATAAGTAATAGACTTCTAATTATTAAAGAGCTTTGCAAAACCAAATTTGAAATTCAAAATTTAAGCAATGCAAGAGATACCAAAATTTTATTTGAAATTTTGAATAATTATAAAACAAGAAAAGACCTTAATTGTGAAGATGCCGGAACAGCATTAAGGTTTATAATAGCATTTCTTGCAACGAGAGAAGGTATATGGAGAGTTTCAGGAAGTAAAAGAATGCACGAGAGGCCTGTAAAGCCTCTTATAGATTGTCTTAAAGATCTGGGTTGTGAAATTAAGTATTTAGAGAATAAAGGGTTCCCTCCCATTGAAATAAAAAAAAGTAAAAAATTAAAAAGTAAAAAATTAAGTCTGGCAGGAAATATAAGCAGTCAATTTATATCTGCTTTACTATTGGTAGCACCAACGATAGAAAATGGACTTACCTTAGAAATTACTTCAAAAGTATTATCCAAACCATATATTGCTATGACACTTGGTTTAATGAGCGAATTTGGAATTGGGCATAGTTGGAAAAATAATGTTATAAAAGTTAAACAGCAGAACTACTTAGCTAAAAATATAAAAGTTGAAAATGATTGGTCTGCAGCTTCATTTTGGTACAGTTTTTTGGCTTTGTCTAAATCTGGAGAAATTAAAATTCCCAATTTAAATGCTAACTCTCTTCAAGGAGATTCTGTTTTATCTAGCATATATTTAAAACTTGGTATTAAAACAGAATTTAATGAAGATTCTATAATTCTAAATAAAACCAAAAACGTAGCTAAAGAGCTAGAATTAGATCTTTCCAATCATCCCGACTTGGCCTTACCAATCATAGTTACTTGTTGTGGACTTGGAATAAAAGCCCATTTAATGGGCTTAGAAAGTTTGAAAGTTAAGGAATCTAACAGGTTAGAATGTATTAAACAAGAATTGAGAAAATTCAATATTAGCTGTGAAATAGATAGTACATCTATAAAAATAAAAGAGAATCAAAATATAGTTCAACCAATATCTCTCATAAAATGTCATAACGATCATAGAATAGCCATGAGTATTGCTCCACTATGTATGAAAGTTGATTCTATAAAGTTTGACAATAAAGAAGTAGTGAATAAGTCATATCCTAAATTCTGGGAGGATATTGATAGAGTATCAAAAAACAATAACTAACCCTAGATTAGAATTCAAATCCTTGTTATCCAATAGTGATGGTGGGTCACTATCAAACCTATATTCTATATCCAAACTAAGAGAAAGGTTTTTATTTAACTTATATAGCATATTAGTTTCATTAAGTAGTCTATAATCTGCTAAAGAAAAAAGGTATTGCTGAAAATAAGTTGTATTAATAACAGTTAGTTTCTTTTTGTATTTCCAAGACCCAACCATAGAAAAAATTGATCTTGTATAGTTGGTATAATATTTTTCGTTTTGTGGCAGGCGAGATCTGTTCAGAACCTCTTCTTCTTGCATAATACCTAGACTCAAATCAAAATTTATTATTGAAGAGCTGTCTCTTTCAATATTTATCAAATTTCTTCTGTAGCCCGCCCCCACTAATAATCTTCTTTTAAATAATAAGATGGCATTGCTTTGTAATTGAGTAAACATAAAATATCTACTCTTTTTATTTATTAGGTAGTCATATCTTAATTGAGAAAAAGCACTATTAGAAACCTCATTTTTATTTTGACTTATGTATTGCCCGCCAGAAAGAAGTCTTAGCAAGCTTTTATTTTTCTTATAAGAGAAATTCAAAGAATATCCTAAAATAAAAACAGATGCATTTCCAGAAATAGATGTCCCATTAAGTTCAGAAGATACTTGAAGACCATTTTTATTTTTATTAAATAATTTTTCAGTATTTACGATGGATTGAGAGAAAGATATTGCACTTAAAAAACAAAGCAATAGTGAATAAAATATTTTTCTGTTGAACATAATTAAATATCTGCTTAAAATTGGAAAAGTTAGGATTAATATTACCTATTTTACTTACTCATTAATTTATGAATAGCTATTCCACAAGCTACAGATACATTTAAGGAGGCAATACTTCCCGTCATTGGTATTTTAAAATTCTCATCACTAGCTTTTATT
>JAYNHP010000097.1:0-4144 GCA_038108155.1 Flavobacteriales bacterium
TTAGAACAAGTATTGAAGTAAAATGGAATAATTTTAACTTAATTAGATCTATTTCATCAGTAGTATCTTTTGTGTTACTAATCGTTTCAGTTTTGTTAATTAATAAATTATAAATCTATTATCAGTCCCAGTAATTGATTGAAATTTTCCAGTAATTCCTGATGCATTATTATTGTAAGTGTTTTTAAAATAATTGAAATTAACATTCCCAATATTTTTTATTTTTCCTACAAAACCCTTATTGACATTTGCAGAATAGTCTTCATTGTAGTTAATTTTAACAGTTCCTATTTCTTTAATTTTGCCTACATAGTTTGCTGCTTCGGAATTTCTATGAAGGTTGTGATACTTAAAAGTAGTATTTCCAATTTTCTCTAACTTCCCGGTATAACCAGCTCTCTGATTTTCGCTATAGTTTATATGGTAGGAAATTGGTATACCGTTTACAGATTTTAAATCTCCAACAATTCCAATAGTACTGTTCTGGCCAATTCTCTTAAAATATTCTATTTTTATATCGTCTATCTGAACAATCGAACCTACAATTTCTGCTCTTACATTATCGGTAAAATTTTTGGCATAATCAACATTAGTATAAGTATCAATATATAAGTTAACTCCTTTATGAAGTTCCATTTTTCTTCTTGGTTTCAAATCAAAAATTGGATTGGAAAGAAATCTATCTGCATTAGATTGATTTGAAAAAACATAAATATTTTTAACCTTATTTGATTTAGAATCAATTTCAAAAATAATTTGATTGTTTTTAAGAAAAATATTGTCAATAGTCCCTTTATTATTATCCACTTCAAAACCTAATTTCTGTGAGTAAATATTACTCATAAAACACGTAATAAAGAAAAAAATTAAAAGGTTAAATAAATATTTCATAATTTAAATTTCATTAAATTTAATTAAGAATAAGTTATAAAATTATACAGAATAAATATGCGTGTTATTAAAGTAAATTTAAGTCCTTTAATTAAAAAACGAAAAATTCTTTTATTAATACTTTGTAGTTATTTAAATTTCAATTCATTTTGCCAAAACAAGATGGTTTTTGACACGCTTGGAATATCGCTGAGTATAAAACCATACGATACTATTTCTTCATCTCAGAAGATTGTTTTAAACAATAACAATAATATTGACTGGGGAGTTTTCGAAGGTGAAGGAGGTATTCTTAAACTATATGATGAAAATGAAAATTTTTTAAGTCGTCATTTTTTAATCCCTATGGAGAAATGGTATTTGAAAGATAGTATAGAATTATATACTACTTTAAAATTTAAAACTTTTTCAAAGAAAGGTAAAATAACATTTATAAATAATCCAGGTGGTGGTTCTAATGAGGAAGCTGGGAAACAGATAAAGTTTGACATTCCTGTCTTTATTAATAATTGAGATTATTAAGTTGATTTCATAACTAAAGACAACTTGATTCTTATATAAAAACAAAGTTGTAAATATGAGAAATATTAAAAAAAAATTTAATACTGCTATAATTTTATTATTAAGTATTCAAATATTTAGTCAGGAAAAATTTTTGGGAACGTGGAAAGGAGAATTAACTCAAGACCCGGATTCAAAATATTATTTCGAAATTAACATTGATGAAATAGATAAGTACGGAAATTTTACTGGAACAACCTATGAAAAAGTGATTCCGATGGGAAAATCTCATGGGAAAAGTAAAGATTACGTAAAATTAAGTTGTAATGGATTCGTTAAAAATGGTGTTGTTTATTTTTATGAGCAGAAAATCTTAGAGCAAAAGAAATCTAGTAATTATGATTGGTGTGTAAAAAGTGGAGAATTAAAATTAGAAACTACCAATAGTGAAAATATTTTATATGGAAAATGGGAAGGATCGGTTCAAAATGAAGAAATACAAGACATATGTGTATGCGACTTTTTTAACTTTAACGGCAGTGCATACAGAATATCAAAGAATGAATTTGAATTAACCCCAAATAAAAAGACTCAAGCAGGAAGTGTATTTACTAACGAAAAATTAGACTTTACAAAAGACTTTGAAATTGAATTTGAAGTCAATTTAGGTTACTTGGACAATAAAGGAGCAGATGGAGTAGCTATGGTATTTCAAAACGATCCAAAGGGGATTTATGCTGCCGGATATAATGGGGAAGATTTAGGTGCAGGAGGTATAAAAAACTCATTAATTTTAGAAATAGACACTTACTACAATAGTAATAAAGATTTAACAAATGAAGATCATACATCTATTTGGACAAATTTAAATGGTTATAAAAAAATTTCTAAAGATATTTCTTTTCCAAATTTAGAAGATGGTAACTGGCATAATGTAAAAATTATTTGGGAAAAAGATTTAGAAAGTGGGGTACTTGAGTTTATGGTTGATGGGAAATTTGCTGGAAAAATTGAAGACAATTTGATTAAAAAATATTTTGGAGGTTCTTCATCTGTTTTTTATGGATTTACTGGTTCTACTGGGGCTCTAGCCAACACTCAAAAAATAAGGTTTAACCGTTCGGAACTTTATAATTTAAAAGAAATCGGTCTTGGTAATTTTTTAAATGACAATCAAAATAAAATTATTTGTGATCCTGGGAGAATAACTGTTAAAAAAGAACCAATTAAAATAGCCGAAATTGAAGAACAAATATTAGAAATAAATAGTAATGACAAAATTGATGAAAACAACGATTACGAAAAACAATTTAATAGAAAAGTCAGAGTTGAGAAAATATTTAAAGTAAGCTCCAGTAAGGTAATTATTAAAGTTTGGGATTTAAATCTAGAGGACGGTGACAGGATTTCACTTTTTTTAAACAATGAAAACATTCTTAAAGACTATCAACTTTTAAATAAAAAACATAAACTAAGAGCCTCTTTGAAAGACGGTATAAATATGTTTATTCTTCATGCAGAAAACATGGGAAAAACTCCACCAAACACAGCAGCAGTTTCTATAAAAGATGGTAACAAATCTCACAATCTTGTTTTAAAATCCAATATGAAAAAAAGCGCTGCTCTTGAGATTATAAGATAAATTAACTCATAAAGAATAAGATTAAATTACTTATAACAATGTATAATAATTTATATACAATAATACTATTAGGAATTCTACTAAACTCATGTAGTTTTCCAACCACTAAAGAAGCAGGGATAAAATATTCCACAGAACCAGCATTTAAGGTTCCTAAAAATATTGAATGGAGAAAAGTTGGACTAGCTAAAGAACTCATAAATATAAAAGAGAAATTGGTTATAATTAGTGGTGGCTCAAACCCTTTGCCACTTCATGAATGGGAAGGATTAAAAGTTGGTTTCCCCTGGCAAAAAAATATTGACAGATATATATTAATCGATAAGACGGCACTTGCTCGCTCTCCAAATGCAAATTCTGATTGTAACCGAACAGACTGTCTAGTTGAAAAAGATTATAAAGGCTTTTCTTGGATTGAATTAGCTCAACCTTTGGCTGTTGATTTCATTCCTTCAGAAACAAATATGTTAAAGCCTGAAGAAGGTTATTTGGTTGTAAAAATTATTAAAAAATGTCAAATGCTACGTTTTGAAAACCAAATTTATCAGCTAACTGATAATAAGGGAAATTACTATGTAATGCACGCTACTGAAACAGGAGAGCCTAATTTAGACGTTATTTTACCTAAAGGTTGGACAATTAAAAAAGTAGCATTACAAGAACCCTTAGTTATTTTACCTTTTGGAAAAGGAGAAGATTGTTATTTTAATATTGTGGGAGACCATTTAGGGCAGGGATACCACCAATATAAATATGCCAATGCATATTATCCTGAATAAAAAACTAAATCGAAATTTTGGTTAAATTTATATATGAGAACTTCCACAATAATTGCTTTTGTTTTTATTTCTTTTTCATCAAAAACATTAATAGGACAAACACTATACGGACTTAAAAAAACAGTTAATGGAAGTATGTCAATCCCATTTGATGTAGTCAACATTAATCCATCTACTGGAAATACAACTTTTGAAGTTAGTACTAATTCCCTAGTAGCTGTAGCTGCAGGAGCAACTGCATACGATCAACAAAACAAACGCTATTTCTGTTGGGGATTTAATGCCAATAATAATAAAATTAGATGGAAAAGAGTTTGCTTTACCAGATGAT
>JAYNHP010000098.1:0-4109 GCA_038108155.1 Flavobacteriales bacterium
ATCTAAGCATGCTCAATTATACTGTCTATGAAAATAAAAAATCATCGAAGTGGGTAACTTTCATTCATGGTGCTGGAGGAAGTAGTTCTATGTGGTTTAGGCAAATAAGATCATTTAAAGAAAAGTTTAATGTTTTATTAATTGATTTAAGTGGGCATGGAAAAAGTAAATCTAGATTTGATGAAAACAGCAAACAGGGCTATACTTTTGAGCTAATTACAAAGGACATAGCCGAGGTTGTAAATTATTTAAGAATTAAAAAATCTCATTTTGTTGGTGTTTCACTAGGGACTATAATAATTAGAGATTTTGCTGATAGATACCCAAATTTAGTAGAAAGTTTAGTTTTAGCAGGATCTATTCTTAAGTTCAATTTAACTTCAAATGCCTTAATGATATTTGGTAATTTTTTAAGATCTGTTGTTCCTTTCATTTT
This sequence comes from Flavobacteriales bacterium, assembly GCA_038108155.1. Taxonomy (GTDB): domain Bacteria; phylum Bacteroidota; class Bacteroidia; order Flavobacteriales_D; family Parvicellaceae; genus MED-G20. The sequence continues at coordinate 437 of JAYNHP010000098.1, forward strand.
ATTATATCAACTTGAGGCATTCATCATTATGCCGAAAAAAAATCATAAAGAGTCTAGATCTTTATTGGTTAAAGAGTGTAAAAAATTAAATCAAAAAGAATTTGTCAGATGGTGTAAATTAACCAAAGGAATTAAAAAATTACTCAGATCCCAACGTTTAAAGGATGCTCATATCCCATCTCTGTATGTAATGGGATCTGAAGATCATTTGTTTTTACCCTCTGTAAGTCAAGCGGTTTTAAACTTTAAAAATGCTCAATTGTCTGTAATTGAGAATTCTGGTCATGTGGTTAATATAGATCAACCAAATATTTTTAATAATAATGTTATTGAATTTTTAAATTCTTTAGAAACTTGAATTCATTTAAAAACAAAATTTTAAATTTCAATTTATTAAAGAATATATATTTTATTAGCATATTTGCCGAAAATTAACACTCTTAATGAGAATATTTTTTCTATTAGTTTACAATTTAACTATACTATTTTATATTGCCCAAAAAGGACAGATAGTTGGTAAGGTTGTAGATAAACCATCAAACGCTCCAATTTCATATGTTACAGTAAGTTTACTCAATTTTGGAGATTCAACTTTAGTAAAGGGAGTTATTTCAAACGAACAAGGTGAGTTTAGAATAGAAAATATAGTTTTAAATAAATCTTATTTGTTAAGATTTTCTTTTATTGGCTACCAAACATTATTTAAAGCTTTATATTTTAATAACAACAAGTTTATCAATTTAAAAGAAGTAGTAATTGTTCCCAGTGCTGAGCTTCTTAAAGGGGTAGAGGTTAGAACTGATCAACCAATGGTAACTTTTGAAATTGATAAAAAAGTAATAAATGTTGAGCAGATGAATACAGTTGTTTCACAGACAGCTGTCCAAGTTTTAGCCAATATACCAAGTATTTCAGTAGATATTGATGGAAATGTTTCATTGAGAGGTTCTCAAGGATTTACATTGCTAATAGATGGCAGACCATCTGCTATGCCTAATTCAGAAGCATTGCAATTAATACAAGCTACCAATATAAAAGATATTGAAATTATCACTAATCCCTCTGCAAAATACGATGCTGAGGGTACTGCTGGTATCATCAATATTATCTTAAAAAAGAACAAATTACAGGGTGTTTCAACCTTGATTAATGTAAACACAGGAAATTCAGCCAACGGCATTGATTATTGGAATTATGGTGGCGATTTTATTACTAGTATTAATAAAGAAAAGGTAAAGTTAAATATTGGAGGTCAGTTGGTGAATCGAAATCAATTTAGAGATATAGAGCAAATTCGAAAAACTAAAATTGGTGAGAAAGAATCAAAAATTGAGAGTCAAGGTTTACATCGTTATTTTGGTACTAATTATGGAACAAATGCAGCAATGGAGTATAGACCTAATGAAAATGATTTTTTTAGTTTAGGATTTAGTGCAAATCAAAGGCAATGGAACGCTGCAGCAAACTATTTTTTTGAAGAATATTTAGATGATTCATTAGTGACATCTTATGAAAACAGAGAAAGAACCTTAATAGATTTTCTATTTCTTTCTTCGAGTTTTGCTTACCAACATTTATTTAGTGGTGAAGAACAGCATTTCATTTCTATAACTTCTACATACAATTTATATGATGGAAAGGAAGATGCACAAGCAGAATTTTTCTCTCCAAGCCAATTACAAGTTGGTGGAAATAGAAATACTGAAGTTGGGCCTACCAATGCCATTCGTTTAAGTTTAGACTATCAATATCCAATGGTAAATAAATTAAAGTTACAGCTTGGGGCCAGAACTGATTTTGGATTAAGTGGTGATGATCAAGATTCATATAGTTATGATGTTAATTCTGAAGAATACTATCGCTTAGATTCCTTTTCAACAGATGTTAATTATGTTCAAAATGTTTTTGCAGGATATGGCATAATAAATGGAGAAATTAACAACAAACTTGGGTTCCAGTTTGGTGTTAGGGGTGAGTATACAGATCGGTCTATTAAACAAACATTAGAAAACAATGATTTAAAAATAAATCGAATGGATTGGTTTCCTTCGTTGTTTTTTTCCTATAAGCTAAATGACAAAAATCAATTTAAAGCAAATGCATCAAGAAGAATTAATCGTCCAAGAAGTTGGCATTTAGAACCTTTTATTTCTTGGGAAGACCCTTATACCGTTAGACAAGGAAATCCAAATTTACTTCCTGAATATATTCAAGCTTATGAGTTTGGATATATAAGAGAGATTAAAAAAGGAAGTTTTTCTACTGAATTATATTTAAGAAATACTAAGAATATAAGGGAAAGAATCCAGGAAATATACGACACTAATGTAATTGTTAAAAGACCTGTAAACGCAGGTTTCTCTAGAGCTGCAGGTGCGGAATTTGCATTAAATAAAAAATTGTTTGATGGATGGATAATTGATTTAGGAGCTAATATTTTTTATTTTAAAGTCGTTGGACAAATCCCAGGATCAAGTTTAAACCAACAAAGTATTACCTATAGGGGAAGAATTGCTAACAATTTTATGTTGCCAAAGGACGTTAAAGTGCAGTTCATAAGTAATTTTAACGCTGATATAGTAAGTATTCAGGGAATTGATAAAGGCTTTATGTCTTTTGATTTAGCAATTAAGAAAGATTTTAGAGATGGAAAAGCTTCTGCTACTTTTCAGTTTAGTAATATTTTTGCTAGTGAAAGGCGAGAAACAATAGTCGATACACCTTCGCTTTATTCCTACAGATTAGCAACTCCTAGATGGCCTTTTGTTTCTTTATCTCTGTCTATAAGGTTGAATAATTTCAATAATCAAGATAAAATTAAAACTGAAAAAGGTTCTGAGTTTTAGTTATTACCAACATTTAATTTTTACTTCCTAGGTATTATTAGAGTTTTAAACAATTGTTAATAACGTATGTTTGTAACGTGTTGATACAAAACAGGTTATTTGTTGTTGATTAAATGAAATATTGTAGTATGTTTGGAATGTTAAACGAGAGATAGGAAGAGCACGAAAGTGTACCATTTTGAAAACTCCAAACGTTTATCAGCTTTTGTGAAAGAGATCTAAAGACCATGTTCCTTAGATTTTGAAAGATTTATCCAAAAACAAAGCTTTAAAAGAATTTCAAAAAGAAATTTTTGATTTTTAGGATGGGTTTTCTAAGTTAAAATATTGAAAGATATTTAAATATATAAACTATTAAATTAAGTTTTAAAGTTTAATCAAGACTTGCTTACGGGCATTTCAAGATAAATGAGAGATAGTGAAAGTTTCTAACGGAACGAATAGCCTTAAGCTTCTAACTGTAGTTTATCAGTCAAGTCAAATTGATTATAGGCGGAATTATCGAAAGATGGTTTCGCCTTACTGTTTTCACACATTTTTCATTAATTTTTACTTTTTTTAAAACAATTGAAAAAGTTTACTGATATAATCCTCTGTTAAATATTGGTTTATTTTCTATGTTTTTTTTACTATAATTTGTATATTTCGCCCATGAGGTTAAATAGGTTAATTTTTTTCGCACTTTTAATAGGAATAGTAAATTTTTTAAATGCACAAACATTTACTTGGACCGGAAGTACAAATAGCAATTGGACAGATGAAAGTAATTGGGATGATGGTGATGGCTATACAGCAGGTGATGGTTACCCAGATGGATCATCTGATGC
>JAYNHP010000099.1:0-4021 GCA_038108155.1 Flavobacteriales bacterium
GTTGTATTTTCGTCCACCAAATTAACCTTTCTATCCTGATAAACACCATAAAAAGTAGGTCCTACTGCATAAGGGTAAGCTGAGTTCCAATTGGAATCTACAGTAGTAAAATAACAATAGATACCATTGGGGTACTCTGGAGTCACACAAAAACGTCCGTTATGTTCATCTAAATAATCGGATTGACCGCTATGATTTACATATTCATAATCTTCTCTAAATGTTCCAAGCGGCCAAGATGTTTCGGATGGAACATTACCAGTACCTCTGGTTGTTTTTAACTGATAGCTCGATTTTATTCTTACAATTCCTCCTGTACCATCTGTATTTGCATAACCATAAGATCCATATATCGGGAAACCATCATAAGCAAACCCAATTAGTGGAGAATGTTGTGTACTATCTATCGCATATAAACCATCTGCATCGTAAAGATTACAGATAGTAGAAACAACATTTAAATCTAAATCAAATGCTGATGGATTCTGATGATGATGGTAATTTCCCATTGCTGGATGACCTTTAGAACAGTCGAATCCAGACATTTCAGCTAGAATAGCATCCCTATTCCAATCCATTGTTGCTCCAGGACCTCCAGGGCAAGGTGGATTTCCCGGCCCTCCACACAAAGAGTTAGTAGTTGGATTCCAAGCTACACCATCTCGATAATCAAATAAAGCAACACCGTTGATAAATACTCCAATATTTCCCATTGTTGTCTCAGTTGGTGATCCAGTATTTTGAACAGGGTTTAATGGAAATTTAAAAATGGCATTTTGATCTTGTGCTTGTGATGGGTTTCCATCTAAAAATGGACCAGTTGGATAGGAAGGAATTCCTTTTGTGTGGATGAATACATTGTTCGTTGAATATTCTACCATTTGACAATTCACCAATATATTATTAGAAATAGTTGTTGAGTTTCCAGACATATAATAAGACCCTGTTGTTGTGGTATTTTGTAACCAAGAAGTTATTGCTGGATTAGTTTGAGCAAACATACTTGTGATGCTCATCAATAATGCCCCAAAGGCTATTGTTATTTTTTTCATTTATAAATATTTATGATGACTATATAAGGTTAGACGACAAGAAATTTTTATTCCTTCGCTTGGTCTGCTATTGTTTTGAATTGATGTTTTTTATTGAATACAAAATCTTTGTCGTTTAAGGTGAGTAAGAAGGAAATAAGGTCTACTTTTTCATTTGAGGATAGTTCTATTGACTCATTAAATTGTGACGAAAGCGTTTCCGAATGTTCAATGCCTGAAGTGTAGTGGTTTATCACTTCCTGTAATGTCATAAATCGTCCATCGTGCATATACGGATAGGTGAAGGATAAATTTCGGAGACTTGGCACTTTAAATTTTCTTTTGTCATTTTCATTTTCTGTAATGACATATCTCCCCAAATCATTGAGTGTTGGGTCAATCGGTAATCCATTGTTTTCAAAATTGTAATTGGAAAAAAAAGGTTCGGAATGACAACTTGCACAATTGTTTTTATATAATTGATAACCATTTTTTTCTTGTTCAGTAAATGTTTCTTTACCCATTTTTACCTTATCGTATTTTGTATTTGACGAAACAAGAGTAAGTTGAAACTGTGATAAGGCTTTTAAAATTTTAGATGTACTAATAGTGGAATCTTGAAAAGCATTTAAAAATAACTTTTTGTATGCTTTAGATTCATTTAACTTTTTAATCACTTCGTTTATATTGCTACCCATTTCGCTAGGATGAGAAATAGGTGCCAAGGCTTGCATATCTAAATGGTTTATTGCTCCGTCCCACATAAATGTTTTTTGCCAAGCTAAATTGAATAAGGCAGGTGCATTTCTATTGCCAATAGAATCAAAAATGCCGTGACTTAAATCGTGGTCAGTATGTGCAAAGGCGTTAAAAGGAGAATGACAAGAAGCACAGGAAATTGTATTGTCTTTCGAAAGTATAGGGTCATAAAATAATATCCTACCTAATTCTATTTTATTACTATCTAAGGGGTTTTGCTCAAAATTATAAACTGTTTTTGGAAAATAATCAGGTGGGGAGAAAAAGAGATTATCCTTTTTTAAAACAAAGGATAGTATCATAAATGCAAATAAGACAAGGATAACTTTGTTTTTCCACATTTAACGAGTTGTATTAAAAAGAAAGACAAATTTATCCGCAATCTGCACCGCATTATCATTGGGTGACATTATTTGATATTCTTCTGAAATATCTATTTCTTCAAACAACTTATCTAATTGTATAGATACCTTTCCATTAGTTTTCAAAGAAACTTGTCTTAGTGTGTTATATGGAGGGGAATACCCTCCAATGTGCCAATAAAACTTATTTTTACGTGCAGGACAAAGGCTGGATGTCCCTTCTAGTTTAAAGTTGATGTAACCACTCTGCCAAGTCCAATACATACCATTTGCAGGGTCTAGATCTCCTTCAAAAATGCCTGAAACATTAGTTAAACTATCAACCCCAATATTGAATCGTATTTTATCGAACTTGAAAAATTCATTTTCCATTATGATAAACGAACGACTATCTGTAGCATCAATCAAATGTGCTTTTTTTATTGATGAGTGTACGATAGAATCATTTTTATAGTAAGTTAAATTGCTGATGTAACATTTAAAATTACTTATGTTCAGGGTATCATTTTTAAAATAATACACTTTGTTTAATGTTAAATTCTCTCTCTCAAATTTTGGCAGAAAAGTAATTTTAACCGCATTTTGAGAATGCGTTTGAAAAGTCATAAATAACATACCAAATAATACATACTGTTTCATTTATTTGGGTTTTCTTGGATGAATATTTTTATTGAATAGAATGTCTAATTCTCCAATCAACAAATCGAAATTTGGCATTTGTTCAGGTGTACAAATAGATTTAATGTCTTTGAAATGATTAAAATGAATGCGTTCGATTTCTTGTTGCGTGTGACCAATTTCCTTAGTTAGCGAATCTGTTTCTTGGTTACTGTATCTTTTAATGAGTAGGCGATAAAGTTCCTTTTTTAGCTGAATTATCTTTTGGTCATTGGTACGAATGTCCATTCTGTGTTGGTCAATTAACTTTTCGTAGGCAACAATTTGTTCTTCGTCAAATGCCAATTTTTCTATGATTACTTTCTTCGGACCATCATCAAAAGGTTTGTGTTTTCTATTTTGCATCATAAAAAACAGGGTAGCTAAATTGGATATTATTAATAGCCCTATCAGTAGTAGATAAAATTTTCTTCTATTCATAGTATAGTGAATTATTGTTTACTTCTACCAATTCAATCTCATTATTGGATTGGTTAATCTCACTTGAAAATCCTAAAAAATAAAATTGAGCCAACATTAAACCTATCACGAAAGAAGCTGCAATGCCTACTTTTAATATCGGTATATTATTTTCTCTATTCTTTTCAAAACGACATTCTATTGTGTGATAAAGTGCGTCAGGCACTTCTATGCGTTTTATGTTTTTGAGAATATCTAGGTTATCTAGTTCCATATTTACTTAGACGATATTTTAATAGTATTCCTACGTTGTTATAGTATTTTTTTTAAAGAAGTTTTTGCTCGCTGAAACAGAGATTCAACTGCTCCTTCGGATAGTTTCATTATTTCAGCTACTTCCCTTTGATTTAAACCTTCAATTTTCAATAAAATGATGACTGTTTTTTGATTTTTAGGAAGACGATATATTTTTTGCATTAAAATTTTTAGGCTTTCATCTTGCTCCATTAGAATCCCTGGGTGGTCAAAGTCGGGTAGGAGGTTTTCTTTATATGAACTATCACTACTTAAAAGTGAAATGATAAAACTCCGTTTTTTACGTTGTTTATATTTTAAAAAGTCAAGCGATTGATTAATGGTAATTCGGTAAATCCAAGTTTTAAGGTCCGCATCCTTTCGGAAAGTTTGCCACTTATCAAAAATTTTCACAAAAACATCTTGTGTGATTTCTTCAGCATCTTGCCTGTTTTGACAATACTGCAATGCGAGATTGAATACCAAGTTTTTATATTG
>JAYNHP010000100.1:0-4003 GCA_038108155.1 Flavobacteriales bacterium
AAAAGAATCTATTTATCATTTATGTATGAATGCAGGCGAAAATCGTTGGAATACTTCATTCGTCAGACAGTTTGCGGAAGCATTGGATGAGATTGAAAAAGATGAGGGTCCAGGAGCACTGATAACATCTTCTAAAGATCCTAAATTCTTTTCAAATGGGTTGGATCTTGACTGGATGCAAAACCCAGAAGATCATCCTGAAGGTGGAGATAGAGAAGTTTTTGGTGAAGAATTTATGTTCTTGATGGGAAGGATTATTACTTTGCCAATCCCAAGTGTTTGTGTGGTCAATGGTCATGCTTTTGGCGCAGGTTTTATGTTGGCTCTTTCGCATGACATTAGATTGATGAGAGAAGATCGAGGTTTCCTCTGCGCAAATGAAATGCAACTTGGATTTAAAATACCCAGACCAGAATTGGCTTTATTCCGACACAAAATTCCTGCGAATTCATTTTTTGAGACTGTTCAATTGTCCAAACGTTGGACTGGAGAAACTGCTTTCGCAGCTGGAATTGTTCAAGGTAAAGGTTCATTTGAAGAATTACCTGAAATAGCAATAAAAAAAGCAGAAGAATTGGCACCTCTTGCAAAAGATAGGAAACATTATGCAGTTCAAAAGGAAATGCTCTATGGAGAAAACGCAGCTATAAATTTAAACCATGGACCGGCACATATGTTGAAAAATTCAAAAGATTTTTAAATCTAATTCATATATTAATTTTACAGAGGGGATTACTTAAATTGACCTTTGTAAATTTTTAGTAAATCTTTATGTGATATTTTATAATTTTCTTCCTTCTTTCCAAGGAAATATACTCCGCTTGAAGCATCAAACATTGATTTTTTTGAAACAAAAAATGCTAATGGTCTTAAGATAAAACCTATTGCTAGACCAATAACTCTAGATATATTTCTACTTCTTGTTAGGCTCCAAATAAGATATCTGATTGCCCAGGCAAAGACTACTTCAGGTCCGCCAAGGCCGCCATAACTTATTGATTTGAATTTTTTAAAAAGAAACCTATGTCCCGTTACGGTATATCTCGTAAAGTCGTAGGCGCCCTCATGTACTTGCTGCATAAATGGTGTTTCTGCGTATACTAATCCCCCTGTCTTAAGAACTCTAAAAATTTCTTCAACTACTACTGTTGGTTCTACAACATGTTCAATAACCGCTTGTATCCATACTCCATCATACGAGTTGTCCTTTAGCGGCAGGTAATGACCATCACAAACAACGTCTACAGAATCTGAAGCATATATATCAACTGAATCTATTTCTATCTTTTCTGAATACCAAAGATAATCTGTTCCTGAGCCCTTTTCGCCGCCTCCAATAACTAAAATTTTTGGTTTATCAGAAATTTTTTTTAAATGATTTAAAAAATTTAAACAATTTAATTTTGTAACTCTGCTTTCTCCAACAATTATACTTTTTATCTTTTTAAATTTTGATAAAGGCCTTTTTATATAAACTTTTCCCGCTTCTACACTACATATGGTATCCGTAAGATTCTCGCTGATTAATATTGGAACTGAATTTACTATCGGAAAAGCATTTTCAAGTTTGTTATGTTCACAGTTTTTATTTAGACAAATTAAACCTTTTTCAATCTGTTTAATATTTTGTTTGCAGCAGGGACAACATAAAGGTATAGATTTCATTTTTTACGATTTTAAAGTAAATTTTTTATTATATTTGAATTAAAGAAACATTTTATCATTAGCTGTAAATCTTAAATGCTCTATTTATAAATATTTTAATCGAGTTGAGGATATTTAAAAAAATATGCCAAAAAGATAAAAGTTATACGTAAAATTATTTAGAAGAGTTTAATCGAGTGAAAATGGGACATAGTTTCTTGCTACTTCATAACAAGACTCTATTTTAGTGTTACTCATACAAATTAATTTTTCCAAAGAGTCTAAATTTTCTAATGTTCGAACTCCAATCAAGCCAATACTTGTGACAGGATTCATTACTCCATAGAGAATAGCTAATTCAGACAATGTCAAACCTAATTCCTCAGCAAGCTTTTGGATTTTTAATCCATTTTTGTAAACCCATGTAACCAAGTCTTTTGGCAACTTTGACCTTTCGTCATTAAACTTAACTTCTACACCTTCTTCAAGAAATCTATCTGTAAGCAACCCTCGATACAACAGAGATCTAGCTATAAAAGTCAATTTTTTGTTGGTTTTATTATTTTCAAAAAAATTTAATGCTCTTTTCTCAAGAATGGAAAAGTTCCACTGAAACTTATTTCCAAATTTGATCTCACTGGCTTTTCTATAATCATCAACAAAGTGAAGGCTTATTCCATAAGAGTCAACCAATGATTTTAATTTTGCCAATTCAAAAAGATCTTTATACCTTTCACAAATTAGATCCTTTGATGGATTGTGAAAAAGCAGCGTATCAATTTTTTCCACTTTAAGTCTTGAAATAGATTGTTGAAGTGTCTTTTCAAATGATAACCAATTAGGACCTCCATTTGCGTCCAATTGCTTACTACTGATCTTTGTACAAATTTGTACCTTTTCTTTGCTTCCCGAATTATGAATTCCTAAACCTAAAATTTCCTCGCTTTCCCCATCCCCATAGCTGGATGCAGTATCAAAGAAAGTAAAACCTAGTTCAATAGCTCGCTCAATTAATTTAATTCTGTCATTTGTACTAATTGGTTGCCATCCATTTTGAACTCCATTTATCTCATGAGCTCCCCCAATTTGCCAGCATCCAATACCCATAATTGAAACTAGTGGATTCATCATTGAGCTGTGAGCCGATAATAGTTTGTAAACTGCATTACTTGATAATTACCTATAGCTCAATTAAAGAGAATTTTGGCACTTTCAAATCTATTCGTGATTAATTTAAAGACTAACCAAATAATCTAAACTCAAGAGATATGCGGGTAGTGTCATGATGAAGGTTTTGCGCCAAACCATGAATTAAAAAAGAAGAAAAAACAAGCATCTGAGTCTCATTAGGACAAATTGTTACCAAGTCATTACGAGCGTCCCAATCTTTGATGCAGTTCACATTATATTTTATTCCATTTACAGTGGCTCCAGCCTTAGTACGAAGAACTTTACTTTCATTAATTAAATGGGAACTTGGGGAAACAGGTAAACCAACTCCATCGCTAACACCACAGATGGGTATCCATATATTTACCATAGGCGGTATCTTTTTTGTTTGATCATAAATTTGATAAATGTCTTTGTGAGCTGGATTAAAATTATTACTTTGGGGCATGTTAATACGTGTAATAATTTTTGGGTTGTATTCACCTGGATTTAACCAACTCAAGTTATGTTTGAAATAACTATTAGCTGCCCTCAAAAACATATCTATATCAAAACTAAAATCTTGTGGAGTAAGATCCCTAGTTCTTTTAATTATTTTTGAATGTTGTTCTGCGTCAACATATTTATGGTAGTGCTCAAGCTTGAAATTATCTTTATCTGCCGCCACTCCTTCTTCCAAACAAATTTTATATATGCAATTAAATAAAGAAGATTTAGTTTTTTCAATATTGAAAAAGGGTTCTGAATCGATAACGCTATAACCCTTATCGTACCAACTTTTTGTTAAAGTAATATCATTGAAAACTTTAGATAAGCAAATATCATCTCCAAAAGATAATGTAGTTTTTTTTGGTAACTCTATTTGGAAGTCAAGCTCATCAATTTTATAGTTAAAATGAATTGACATATATTAATTTTTTTTCTTATTTTTAATCTGGTAACTGTAAGAAAAAAGATAAAGGAAATCAACGGCTGATTTTGTAATCAAAAAATTAATGAATCAAAATCTCTCATTCCCACTCAATAGTACCACTCTTAGAAAACCCTTTTATATCAGTGCTTTCAGGGCGAAAAAATTTACTTAGTTGAAAGTTAGTTGCTGAGTTTTGCCCCTTTTCTCTTATTTTCAGCTGTTTTTGATTCATATTAACTAAGATAGTTTAATAATTTAACTTAACTGTTTATGGAA
>JAYNHP010000101.1:0-2650 GCA_038108155.1 Flavobacteriales bacterium
TCCATTTTTTTCTGAAGCAGGGGGCACTATTATCGTTGAAAAAGCTTATAATGATTATTCTATAAGTGAAATAAGTCAGATTATTGAATCTAATAATATTAAATTATTAGGTCTTTTTGTATCGGCTCAGAATGATGGCATGACACAAATCACTGTAAAAATTGAAAATTCAGGGTTAAGCGCTGTTTTTGAAGCTCTTAGACGTTACGGATATAATATTATTTCTAGCCATGAAGATGATGAGTTTCTCAAGACACTCAAGGAACGTTCAAGTTATCTCGCCCGCTATTTAAATTTGTAATTAAAATACTATGAAAATTGCAATTTTTGTACTCAAATACAATGAAAAGGTTAAATCTGCTTTAATAACACTAACTAATTTCCTTAAAAATAAAAATGCTGAAATTTTCCTTGAGGATAGCCTACAAAAAAAAATAATTTATTTGTCAGAATTCAAATTAACTAAAACTAAGCTTTCCCCTTATAAAAAATTAGATAAATCTTTTGATTTCCTAATAAGTATTGGGGGAGATGGTTCAATTTTAAGAGCTATTACTCAAGTAAAGGATTTAGACATCCCAATAGTAGGAATAAATACCGGTAATCTTGGATTTTTATCAACTATTAAAATTGATAATATTGAAATTGCACTTAACAAAATATTTGATGGAGAATATAAGATCTCTAATAGATGTTTGCTTTCTATTGAGACAGATTCAAATCAAGATAAATTTGATTTAAATTTTGCTTTGAATGAAATTGCTGTTGGTAGAAAAAACACCACCTCAATGATAAGTATTAAAACATGGCTTGATGATGAATACTTAACATCTTATTGGGCCGATGGATTAATTATTTCGACTCCAACAGGCTCAACAGGATATTCGCTAAGTTGTGGTGGCCCAGTTATTATGCCAGAGTCTGAAAGTTTAGTTTTAACTCCAATTGCTCCACATAACTTAAATGCTCGCCCTTTGGTTATTCCTGCAAAACACAAGATTTCTTTGAAAATAAATGGAAGAGAGGATGAGTTTTTAGTTTCATTAGACTCAAGAATTAATTCTTTAGATAATTCTACTACAATTACCATAAAAAAAGCACCATATAACATAAAAATGATTGAGCTGGACGGATGTTCTTTTATTGAAACTTTGCGTAAAAAATTACTTTGGGGTATTGATCAAAGAAATTAGACAATAAATTTAGATAATTTTTGTTTTTACTGCACACAATGTATTCATTTTTAAGAGAATTCAATTTTATTATATTTGCAATCATCAAAATAGCATGAAACTAATATTATCTATTTTCACTTTGTTGTTGAGTATTCAAAACCTTAATTCACAAATATATGAGTTAGGAATTTTCACAGGGGGGTCAAATTTTATTGGAGATGTTGGTTCAACAACTTATATCTCACCTAATAAATTTGCTTTTGGCGGATTGTTTAGGTGGAATAGAAGCCCGAGGCATTCATATCGTTTAAGTTTAATTCATACATCAATCCATGCTAATGATAAACTATCAAGTGACCCCAGAAGAAATCAAAGAGGTTATTTTTTTAATTTTAAATCAATTGAAATTTCTGCTGGAATGGAATTTACTTTTTTAGAATTTGATTTACATAAAAGAAAATTTAACTTTTCCCCTTATATATATACTGGATTTAGTTTATTAAATCATCCAAATTTTTTCTATGGAGATAATGCCCTTAAAAATGAAAATACAAGATCCAATGCATTTGGTATTCCGATCACATTAGGGGCTAAAATAACCCTAAACGAGAATATGATCCTTGGTGCAGAAGTTGGTGCTAGATATACCTTCTCAGATGAAATTGACGGAAGTGTTCCAGATGCAAGAGAATTGAATTATTTGAAATTTGGAAATATAAATAATAATGATTGGTATGTGTTTAGCGGATTTACACTTACTTACACCTTTGGAAAAAATCCATGTTTTTGCAGTTATTAAATGTCCTTAGAAAAAGAAATATCATATCATCCATATCCTAGGCACATTGCAATTATAATGGACGGCAATGGAAGATGGGCTAAGAAATTAGGCAGACTTAGAGATTATGGTCATAAAAGTGGGACTAAAGCTGTTCGTTTAACTGTTGAAACATGTGCTAAACTTGGAATTCAATATCTAACTTTATATGCATTTTCTACTGAAAATTGGAACAGGCCAAAATATGAAGTCAAAACTTTGATGCAACTTTTAATTTCTTCATTAAAAAAAGAGGTTAATACATTGTTAGACAATAATGTACGTCTTACAACTATTGGTAATATTTCTCTATTACCAAAAAAAGTTTATGATGAACTAAAACATGTTATAGAAATTACAAAATCAAATACAGGACTGAATTTAAATCTTGCCCTAAGTTATGGTTCCAGAGACGAATTAACTAACTGTATGATTAAAATTGGTGAAAAAATTAAAAATAACATAATTTCCTTTCAAAAAATTGATGAATCGGTAATTAATCAGCATCTTTACACCCGAAATTTACCAGACGTTGATTTGTTGATAAGGACAAGTGGGGAAAAACGTTTAAGTAACTTTCTTTTATGGCAAATTGCATACTCAGAGTTATATTTTACAGATGTGCTATGGCCAGATTTTCCAGAGCAAGATTTATATG
>JAYNHP010000101.1:2660-3249 GCA_038108155.1 Flavobacteriales bacterium
CGCATTACTAAATTACCAAAACCGAGAAAGACGATTTGGAAAAACTAGTGAACAAGTTAAGTAGTAGAAGTACAAAGCTAATTTTAATTATTGGGTGCTTAATTTGTTTTAATATATCCCTAAATGGTCAGATTTTAAACTCAAAAAAAACTGAAGAATACCAAATAAGTGATATTTCTGTAAAAGGAGAAACAGTTTACAGTGCAGAAACAATAATTACTTATTCTGGCTTAAGTAAAGGAGATGTTCTGACGATTCCAGGAAGCGTAAAAATTAGTAATGCAATAAAAAAATTATGGGATTCAAATCTATTTAATAACATTGATGTTTACATAGTTAAAATTGAAGAAAAAAATATTTATTTACAAATCCATTTGGATGATCTACCAGAGCTAAAAAATATAAAAGTAGTAGGACTTAAAAAAAATAAAATTAATGGTGTAATTGAAGAAAATAAATTGACTCCTGGAGTTAAGGTAACTGAAAATTTAATTACAACAACAAAAAATTATTTGGAAAGTAAATATAGGAAAGAAGGATTTCTAAAAGCTAAGGCTACTATAACAACAAATAAAGTAATTGACTCAGT
>JAYNHP010000101.1:3259-3915 GCA_038108155.1 Flavobacteriales bacterium
ATCAAGGGTTGATATGACTATTTACATAGACCGGGGTGAAAAAATTAAAATTAATAATATTGAATTTTCTGGAAATGATAAAATAAGTAAATTCCGTTTACTTAAATCAATGAAAAAAACTAAAAGAAAGAATCCTGGAAGATTTCTTAAAAGATCAAAATTTATTGAATCTGACTACAATGAAGATTTAAAAAAACTAATAGACAGATTAAAAGAAAGAGGATTTAGAGATGCTAGAATAATTTCTGACTCTTTAATATTTGATAAAAATGGTGATATAAGTTTAAAAATTGACATTGAAGAGGGTGAAAAGTACACTTATGGAAATATTGATTTCTTAGGAAACACTATTTATAGCGATGAACAATTAAACCAAGTCTTGAAAATAAAAAAAGGCGAAACATATAATGGCGTTGAACTTGAAAAACGAATTGCTGATACATCAAATCCCGATGCTTTTGATTTAACCAATTTATACCAAAATAATGGTTACTTATTTTCAACAATAACTCCTGTAGAAGTTAATGCTGATGGAAATATTATCGATATGGAAATTAGAATTAGTGAAGGTAAACCAGCTTATTTTAAAGAAGTTTCTGTTAAAGGGAATGATCAAACTAATGACCACGTTGTATATAGAGAATTAAGGACAAGAC
>JAYNHP010000102.1:0-3891 GCA_038108155.1 Flavobacteriales bacterium
TTAAAAGGCCCTAAATTAATAAACACAGTTGTTGGAATTCATAATGGTGACTGGAAAAATTTATTTGAAAATTTAATGGATAAGCAAAATAAAATAGAGAATGACTTAGAAAGCATTGAAAAGAAAATTCTAAAAATTAAATTACTTAAATTGAAAAAAAAATCATTAGCACTTAAAACAAATGACTAAGTATCTTAATATTATCATTTATATTTTTTTTGCAAATGTTGCCTTTGGTCAAAACAACTTAGATTCTGAAAAACTTAAATTGTCTAATGAAGATATTACTAATATTATTGAAAGTGAGCAGAAATTAAAAGAATGGATTGATCAATTAAAGGAACCAGGGGTTAGAATCAATGGAGAAATCATGGAATTTAACGCAGTAGCTAAAGCTCTGATTTCAAGTGTAGAATTAAGAAATACAATCTACAAAGAAAATTATTCTTTTGAAGATGTAAAAAAAAGTTTAGAGCAGCTTAATATCCAACTAGCATTTTGGCAGTTGATTAATATATATCCTAGTAACAAAAGAAAAGTTTTGGAATATATATACTCATATGATTCTTTAATTCCAGTAGATGAAATAGTAATTGCATCTTTTTATACATATTCGTTTTTTGATCCTAATGTTACAAAGATTATTGAAAATAAACCTGTTGTAGAACGCCCTGATGTATTTGAGCAAATACTATTAAAGACTAAAGAAATAGTTGCTTACGTACAAGAATTTAGGAAAAGAAAGTAAAGCAATGATAGTATTATGTAAAAAACTTAGTCTTTTTTCATTTAGTTAGATTTATCTCCAAAATTTAAAAAACTAAGCAGTATTAGAGTGTTGGGAAAACAACTAAAAGCCAAAACCTATCAAAAGCCTGTCAGTTTTAATAGATTTGATATGCTTTAATGTATTTATCAAAAGTCCTCTTAAATACTTTAATTTTTATTAATTTAGAGTTATGAAAAAAAAATTATTTTCTTTCTTAATGGTGATTTTATTTTTACCAGTTTTGTGTTTTTCACAATCTTTTGATTGGAAAAAAGTAGATGAATGGTGCCCCAGTTCTTTCCCTGATTTTTTAGAGGGTATAGCTTATTCGCATCTAGTCATGGGAAAAGAAATTACTGATTTTATTGAAGATAATAAATCAAGTCATAGTTCTGCTTTTGTTAGCGGTGTTTTGGAATATTTAGATGCTATGGGGTTTCAAAAAGCTCAATGGGGTGCTTATCCAGTAAATAATAGCAGTTATGCAAGTTTATGCTGGTGGGTAAATATTTACCCCTCTTACGGAGTTACTGATTCTTATTTTACTAATGTTAAACTCGTGTTCAAGAGCTGTAATGATAAGGAATGGGAATATTCGTTAGGGGATATTTATCGTTACAACACTGACTACACCTCTTTTAAAAATAGAACATATAATGCATTCCGTAAAGCTTATGGATATAAAAAGCGAGATTATAATGTTGATGAAAGATGTACACTAAAATCATGGCTTGGTACTTTTGATGGTGAACGAATCACAGAATCATCTCTTAGAAAATACTATGATGTAAATGGCACATATGGAATTGAAGGTATTTATGAAAGTATTGAAGAGAAATCTTTACACCCAAGGTATAAAATAGGAATTTTAGAATCAGACAAAGGTTATATTATAATTTACCTTGATGGAGCAAATAATAATTATGATTGGATTGAGGGTGAATGGAAAGCATCTTTTGAAAAAACAGCAACGGCTGGATTTTGGAAAATAAGTTCCTGGGTAATGGCAAATAAGAATATTTCAGACAAATATTTTGCTTCATATCAAGACGGCGGATTGAATGTTATAATGGGAGATGAGAAAACATTTTATCTCAAGCTCTACCCAACTTCGAATAGTATAAAAAAGGATACACCTTCTTCTAGTGCTATAGGATCTGGGACAGGGTTTGCAATCTCTGAACAAGGCTATATTGCAACGAATTATCATGTTATAGAAAACGCAAATAATATTTATGTAAAAGGGATTAATGGCGATTTATCTCAATCTTATCCTGCTAAAATTGTTATTTCTGATAAAATTAATGATCTGGCTATATTGAAAATAGAAAAATCACTTGGAGGAATCCCATATGGAATGAAAGAAGATAAAACAGATGTTACAGAAGAGGTTTTTGCATATGGCTACCCACTTACAAGTCTTTTGGGAAAAGAAATTAAATTTACTGACGGAAGAATAAGTTCAAGTACTGGTATGGAAAATGACCCTCGATATTACCAACACACTGCTTCTTTACAACCTGGTAATAGTGGTGGCCCGCTGTTCAATAAAAATGGGAATATTGTTGGTATTAACACTTTAACAATAAGTAAAAGTTTTGATGACGATAGGGGGATAGATACAGAAAATATTTTTTATTCAATAAAAACAAGTTATTTAACTATTTTGATGAATAATTTGGGTATAGCTAAACCGTCCAATAGAGGAATATACAGATCAGATATTACTTCTCAATATAAAGTTATTAAAAATTATGTTTACACTATTGAAGTGTATTGAATTTTTAATAATATAGAAACTTTTTTAAAGCTCAGTAGCTGAATTGAATGGGGAAGACATGACTATGGTTTAGTTTAAAGGAAGATTAATTTTAAATGCCTATCTAATCCCCACCCCAGCTATCTTGAAAAAAAATTCCTACCCCTAGCTCTGTCCACAGATATAGTGTAAACAGAATTACAATTGTTATAATTATATATTTTCTTTTTTTAATAACTTATAATTTATAAAATTTAGTTTTTATTAAACTTTATTTAAAAGATTATATATAGTTTAAGTTTACCAAGATTTAGTCAGGATTACAGTTTGTGGAGTTAGTTAGTATTTGCCTAGCGCTTATAATTTGAATCGTGACCACTCATTATATTATCAGCGACAGTGTGAAGATTAGTGTTAAAACCTGTTTCATAACCATTGGTATTTAAGTCCTCTTCGTAAATACTACTTAACCAAATTAAAGTTCCTGTTTCTATAACAATTTGTCCCTGATGACCTTTGGGGTCTGTAAAAATTGAAATTGGCTTTGGACCAAATAATTGAATTTCATCCAACAACAAATTATCAATCTGCATTTGTGCTAAATTTTTTGTTGCCCATCCAGTTGGGATTGTAAAAATTTTTGTGTTTGGAAAAATAATTCTCAATTCATCTACTATTTCCTTATGAATAATTTCATTTACATAGAATTCATAAAATTCTTCAATAGAATTAAATCCATTTTCAATTGAAAATAAATTCCAATTTGGACGAGTCCCATTTGGGTCACCTGATGGAAAATCAAAAGGAGAGATAGAGATAAAAATCTCAATATTTGGATTGTTCTGTAAAGCATATTCTATCCAATTACGATAACCGCTTATTCCATCATCTGAATCGTGCCCTGAAGTCATTCCAAAAATATCTATATTGCCCTGGTCAAGTGCATATTTAATTTCCTGATGTTCTTGACTTGTAGAATCATTCCAAAAATTTATTGGCCTTCCATTTTCTCCACCCCTAAAAACCAATGTGCTATTGTGATTTTGTTTACCCGAATCTAAAGCAACTGTTTCTAAGTTTTCTGCATATGGTCTAAAAAAACTATTACCAATTAGAAGTAAATTATCACCATCTTCAATATTCCCCTCATCACTTGAACAGGCGAACATTAATAAAGCGGAGAGTAAGAATAATTTTTTCATTTATATGTTTAACATCCCAGCAAATTACATACCCATCCTACACAAGTGAATAAAGTTAATGTGAATAGGAACGAAAACAAAATCTTGGTTTTTTTCATTTAATTAATTTTATCACCACAAGATAAGAAAACTTTTTAAAGCTCAGTAGCGTTAGCGTATTG
>JAYNHP010000103.1:0-3885 GCA_038108155.1 Flavobacteriales bacterium
CTCTGAGGTTTTCAGTATTTGGAGATGAAATATTTATAGCAAGATAATCTGCTTCGAGATAAAAATAATCCATCAGATGAAGATAATCTTGCCAAGCATTTTTAGTTCTTGTGTTCTTGCTTTTCCCGATACTAATTCCGAGAACACCATCAAAATATGGTTTATATTTTTTTATATTTTCGAGAACTTGAACAGAACCAGCATTGTTAAAACCTAAAGAATTAACAATTGTTTTATCTTTAGCATACCTAAAAATTCTTGGTTTTGGATTTCCCAATTGAGGCTCTAAAGTAATTGTTCCAACCTCTACAAAACCAAAGCCTAGTTTGCCGAAAATATGAAAGTATTCTGCATTCTTATCTAATCCACCTGCTATACCAATTCTATTGTTAAAAGATAGAGAATTTAGACATATACCCTGTTCTTGAGTATTTTTGTATGGATTTAATAGACTTATTAAGTTTAATTTATAAAGTAACTTTAAAAAATTTAAAATAATACTTTTTGAAATTTCGGGAGGAAAAATTCTTAAAAAAGTTAGGAATATATCTTCAATTAGTTTTATCAATTCTATTAATTTAGTGCGCTAATAGCAGCTGCTGCAGTAGCAAAATTTGCAAGTATTGGGGTGAAGATTCTAAAAATTGCAATAGCATTGAAAGGAGTTGAATCCCTTGGAACTATGATAGTTGAACCTGGTTCAATTTTACTTCTGCCTAGTCGCCAGCGGTCTAAATTTTTTACAGCTTGCCCATTTGGGAGAATTACAAAAATGCCATTCTTATCTGCAGAATCAGCAAGACCGCCAGCTAACTTTATATAATCGCTTACTCTTAAATTCTTAGAATAAACAAAGCTTGTTGGAGATAAAACCTCTCCAGTAACAGTTATCGTTGATTTTTCAGAAGGAATATAAATTCTATCTCCAGAATTCAAAACTATATCAACCTCTGGATTTTTTTCTAGATTTTTTAGATTCATTTCCGTAACAATCCTGCCTATTGGATTAATATCTTTAAGCCTTGAAATTAAATTAGAAATTACTGAAAGGGCTAATTGTGGACTGCCAGTATTTTCAATTGCGCCACTTGTTAGAGATGTTGCTATTGCCTCTTCTAATTGATCGGCTGCCCTAAGGAATGCTTGTTTTTCTCTTTTTGCTACAGCTGATCTGGTGAATACTCCTCCATAGGGATAAGCATTTTTTTCATATCCTCCTGCTCTAGTTAGCAAGGAACTTAATTTTTCACCTTTTGAGATAGAATAAGTTCCGGGATTTTTTATAAATCCGCTAATTGAAACCGAAAATGTTTCTTGTTTATTTGGATCTTGTTGCAGAACAATTGATTTGGGAAATAAATCAGAAATAATGAGTTTTTTTGAGTCTAAAAAATTTACTTGATTAATTATTTCTTTAGAGTAAAAAATCTCATAACTACCAGATTGTCCTAGATTAGTAGCTCCCCCAGCAAATGATGAAAGGTTATTTAAATTGATATTTTTTGTAACTGGATAAAACCCAGGCTTTCTAACCTCACCACTTAATAAAGTAGCGTTTTCTAAAGAGACGATAAGTAAATCTGGATTATCTTCAAATATTTTTGGACATCCTTCGTTAAGCCCTAACCTGTCAGAAATATCAGTTTCAGATGTTGAAAATTTTAGGCTTTGAAGATTAGTTACTAAAGTTGAGGCATTAAATTTTGCAACATACTTTAAAGATTTGCAGGGATATCTATCATCGGGAATGAATGCTTCTAAGTTTTTAGAACTAAAATTATTTTCTACATTGGAACTAAAGAAGGTTCTTCCAAGTTCTCTTGAGAAATTTGACTCATTTTCTTCTAAAGTCTGTAAAGAATTTGTTTTTTGATTTGCGTAAAAAGAGTCTAAAGATTGTTTATCTTCTTCAGATAGAAGTCCTAAAGCATCTGCCAATAAAGCAGAATTTATGAAATCTATGTCATATTCAGAAAAAATATAAATTAAATCATTTGGGAAAAGCTTAAAGTTTTTTCTAGTTTCTAAATTTAAATCAGTCGCTAAAAACTCCCTGGTGCCATCTTTAGTCTTTCTAGAAATGATACTAAATGGAAGATAAGTTGAATCCAAGATGTCATTTTCACCAATAAAGTCGCCAAGCGTGCTCCCTTCCCTATAAGAATAGGTTCCTTTATTGTTGACAAATCCTTCTATAATGATGTTATTGGATAATTTTCCAGATAAATTATGAATAAAAATTTCATCGGAATCTTTTAGCTTTAAATCAATTAAATCCTCTAGAGAGTAATCTTTGAATTCTCTTTGTCCAATAGCATTTATTCTGCTTAATGTAATTTTATTTAAATTCGCTCCACTTGAGAAACCAGATGCAAATCCAATAATCTCTTTAAAAGATTCTCCTTCTAAAATTTCAAAAACTGCAGGTCTATTTACACTGCCCCAAACTTTTACCTTGCTGCCGATAGGATTTATTAGCAAAGCGTCGCCTGACTGAATTCTTAAGTCATCATTAGTATTTGCATTGATTAATAAATCATACAAATCTAAAGACCCTATTTCTTTATTATCTCTTTTTAAAATTATTTTCCTCAACGAGCCACTTTCTGAAGGACCTTTAGAAGTAAATAAAATACTTGAGATTGAAGATAAGGGAGAAATATTGTACGAACCTGGCTTTTTCGCATTTCCAAGAATATATACCTGAATTGTTCTTAGCCTAGATAATGAAATTTGAAGTTCAGTTCCTACAAGAGATGCTTCTGAAATGTTTTTTAATTTTTCCCTAGCTTCATCGAAAGTCAATCCACTAAGTGAAATAGAGCCAAATTCTCTTAAAAAAATATTCCCTTCTCTGTTGATGGATACTTTTTTTATTGCTTGAATTCCTCCAGAAAAACTAATTGTAAGCTCATCTCCTGGGCCAAGAACATAATTCTGTGGAGCCGCGATTAGTCCTTTAGGTAAAAAAGGTTCTGAATTATCAAATAAATCATATCCGAATAATTTTGGATCCTGTATTCCTAAAAAATTATTTTTTTGTGAAGGAACTGTATTATTTTTTATTTCTTGGTCAGTAACTTGATTTAATTCATTTAATTCATCATATCTAGATGCATCCTCTATATCGTCCGTTATTCTTGCTTCTACAGAAGATCTAACTGAATCCGGTAAAAAATTAAGATATTCTTCGTAATCTAAAGCTTGAGATAAAGAAATATTAAAAAATATTAAAAAAATAAAATATTTAAATTTACTTAACAATTGGCAAGCCCCAATAAAGTTTTGATCTACACGCTTCAAAGTAATCATAATCTGTTGGATGAATTAATCTATATCTTGTTGAGCTATTTTTAATCTTCAGAGAATCTCCAGAATTTAGATCAAATTCATTGTGTCCATCGAGAATAACTTTTGCTTTTTCATCATGTTCATATTTAAGCTCCAATACATCTTCGGCTGGAATAATCATTGGCCTAGTAGATGAGCTATGAGAAAACATTGGCATAATAGCAAAAACATCAAGTGTGGGGTACAAAACTGGTCCGCCACCAGAATACATATAAGCAGTTGATCCAGTTGCAGATGAAACAATTAATCCATCTGATTTATGATTAGCAATTAATTTATTATTTTTAAAAAGAGAGAAACTTGTCATTTTTGCTAGTTCTCCAGAATGGAGAACAACTTCATTAACTAGAAGAAAAGAATTATTTTTATCTGAAACTTCTAAAAGATTTCTTGATTCTTCTTGGTAATTTCCTTTTATAATTTTTGGCAATTCAAGTTCTAAAGAACCTAATTGTAAATCTGTTAAGAAACCAAGCTTACCAATGTTCACTCCTAGAAATGGGGTATTTAAATGACAGAGATCTCTTATTGCTC
>JAYNHP010000104.1:0-3846 GCA_038108155.1 Flavobacteriales bacterium
AAATGGAGATTGCCCTCTCGATATACGATTTATAAAAACGCTAGTTGTATCAATTATTGGAAGAATGAAAACTAAAATAACTAGTATTACCTGTTTGCTAGGAAGCATTTCGTTACTTATATAAGTAGAAGAATTCCAAAAATATTTAATCCCAAGAATTGCAACTAAAAGGCCAAGAAATTGACTTCCAGAATCACCCATATAAATTTTTGCTGGCGTCCAATTGTAAAATAAAAAACTAACTAGGGAAGCTAATACCCCAATAATTACCATAAAATCAAAATGTTCAAAACCATTTTCAAAACCCATAAAAAATAAGGTAGTTGATAATATAAAAAAAGTGGTTACAGTAGTAATTCCATCCATATTGTCTAGCATATTAATTGAATTCATAATACCAATAATCCAGACGATCGTTATAATATAATTATGAACTTCATTTTCAAACATTTGAATGATAAAATTCTGACCGTTTACAACCTTTAACGACCCAAAAATTAAAACCAATCCACACGCTAATTGAACAAAAAATTTCAACCATGGTTTGGTATTGTAAGCATCATCTGCTAGACCCATGACAAACGCCAAACACAATGCTCCAATCATGCTAATGACTTCTCCATTTTTGAATAGTTCATTATGGTCAAATAATATTCCATAACAACCAGTACTTACTAGAAATGCTATAAAGAACGTTATCCCCCCTAAAGCTGGCTTAGATACAGGATTCCATCTAACCATGGTATTTTCTTTATCTCTTATTCCTAAAGTTTTTGAAAATTTTAGTAGGATAGTGTTTATCACAAGACCAAATAAAGTTATACACACAAAGAACTCTGCATATACTAAAAAAACGTAATCGTAGTTGCTCATTTTTTAAAATGGAGATACAAAAGAACTAAATTTTTTTGCATTTTCATCTTTTTCGGATAAAATAGGATTAAGATTTGGCCATTTTATATTTAATGTATCATCATTCCAAAAAATAGAGTCTTCCGATTCTTTATGATAAAAATCAGAGCATTTGTAGCTAAAAATGGTATTGTTTTCTAAAGTTAGAAATCCATGAGCCATTCCCTTAGGAAGAAATAATTGACGGTTGTTGTATTCGCTAAGCTCTTCCATTATATATTTCCCAAATGTTCTAGATTCTTTTCTTAAGTCTACTACTACATCCAATACAGCCCCTTTAATAACACTTACTAATTTTGCTTGAGCATGTGGAGGTTTTTGAAAATGTAAACCTCTTAAAACCCCTTTAGAGGAACTGGATTGATTATCCTGTACAAAGTTGATATTATAAGCTATATTTTTTTGAAAAATTTCTTTGTTAAAAGATTCAAAAAAAACACCTCGATTATCTTTAAATACCTTAGGTTCAATTAAATATACGCCTTCAATATTAGTAGTATTTATTTTCAACTTTTAAAATAGGATTTTATTTTAGCAAATATAGTTTTTTCTTTTATTGAATCTTTTTCAATATAATATGAATTATCTGAACCGTATCCATAACCGTATCCATAACCGTATCCATAACCATAACCATAGCCATAACCATAGCCATAACCATAGCCATATTTATTACTATACTCATTTCTTTTGGAATCTACCGCATTAAGAACTACAGAAAGTTTTTTCAAGTTATTTTCTCTTATTAGTTTCTCTGCATTTTGTACAAAGTTTTTTCTTGAATAGTTTGCTTTAAATATATAAATTGGATAATCCGCTCTCTGTAAAACAGGAATTCCGTCTGTAACTAGACCCACTGGAGGATTATCAATAATAATAATATCATATATTTTTTTAAGCTTTTCTAATGTTTTATCGAAGACTTCGCTTATTATTAACTCCGAAGGGTTTGGAGGAAGAGTTCCTGCGGTAATAAAATCTAAATTATTAAGTGGGCTTTTGTTTATACAATCTTCAATTTTATTTTTTTTGGATAGAATTTCACTCATCCCATCTAGATTTTTAGTACTTAATGCTAAATGAATTTTAGGCTTTCTCATGTCTAAATCAATAACAACTACTTTTTTTCCTGTAAAAGCAATTATTCCTCCTAAATTTATAGCTACAAAAGTTTTTCCTTCACCTGAAATTGTGCTACTAACTGCAATTATTTTTGATTTTTCATCATTATTTATAAAGTGAAGATTGGTTCTAATGGCTCTAAAAGACTCGGTAAGCATGGATTTCGGACTTTTGTCTACAATTAGTTGCGAAACATCCATTTTGTTTTTCACAAGTGGTATCATGCCCAAAACAGAAATTTCAATTTTTGAATACTTGTTAATTTCATGAATAGCTGTGATTTTATCATGAAGTAAATAGTTTATTAAAACTATAATTATAGAAATAAACAAGCCTATACTAATAAAAATCACATATACCAATGGCTTATTAGGAGATATAGGTGAGTCGCTGAGTGGAGCATTTTGAAGAACTTCATTGTAAGTTGTTATTCCAGCCTTAGAAAGTTCATATTCAGTTTCTTTTTCTAAAAGTTGGGTATAATACTTGTTATTTATTTCCTTTACTTGTTCTAGTTTCAATAATTCTAATTCTTTTTCTGGTATGGCAAAGTTTTCAGAACTAATTATAGAAAGTTCATTTTTTAATTTTTTTCTTTTCACGAAATAATTTTTTTTAAGAAGGACTACAGCTTTTTTGATGTATAATATTTTTTCTTCAATTTGTCCATTTAAAAGAATTACTTTTTTATTGCTTGGAGTTACTTCTTTTAGAAATTGATCTCTTTTCAAAACATCAATCTGTAATTGAGTAATCATGGATTTAATAATTGGATCGTCGTAAAAAATACTGGTTAAAAGAGTTATGTTTTTAATTGAACTCCCATCAATTTCAGAAGATAAATTGTTGTTAAACATTAAATCAAATTGACTTAATAGTTCAATGTTGTTTTCTACAGATGATAATTCTTTTTTGATTTCCTCGATTTTATTTGAAGTTTCTTCAATTAATTTCTCTTCATTTTTATATTTATTTTTCTTTCTGAATTTTCTGATTTCCTTTTCACATTCTATTAATCTTTTTTTAACACTGTCTTTTTGGATATTTATAAATTTTACAACCTTAGCAGAACTTAATTGTTTTTTTTCTAAGTCATAATCCATATATATTTCTACTAGTCCATTACAAATATCTTTTGAGAAGTTAGCATTGGTATGTTGATGACTAATACCAATTGTCTGTGCTGAGGAATTTTCAATATTAATTTCTAGATCAGAAATTATTTCAGATTTAATTTCTTTAATTGTAGGAATAACAAAAAAACTTTTATTAGATAGTGCATTTGCTTTAAGTTGTTTAGTACTTACTTTAGAACTTATAACACCAGACAAATACTTAGAGGAGAAAAACTTATTGGGCTCTATATATTCTGCATAAATTTTTTCTTTTTTTTCATCAGTTAATGTAATATAATTGCCTTCAAAATTAAGATATATTTTTTGCGAAATTATGGTTGTATCTTTTACAGAGAAATTTTCAAGTTTAAAGGAGGATGAACTGTATAAAAATCTTGTTAAAATTTCTCCTTCGGAAAAATAAAATATATTTAAATCTAATTTTTGAATCAATCTTGAGATTGATTTTTGAGACCTTATTAATTCAATTTCTGCGTTAAGGTTGGTAGAAGAGTTAAACGAGTTTGAATATATTTCGCTGAGTTCGGATGGTTGATCTTTAATGGCAACTTGTAATAATGCTTGAGTTTTATATATTTCTAGAGGATGTTGTACCTACATGGTGCTATAGAAGCTATTGCCTAGTTCCTCTCTAACTCTCTCATAAATAAGAACATTTGCATCTACAGACATTCCA
>JAYNHP010000105.1:0-3807 GCA_038108155.1 Flavobacteriales bacterium
ATTCTTTTCCTGTTTTATACTATATAGTTCCTCAGGTTTGGGCATGGAAAGAAAATAGAGTAGAGGCCATAAAAAAATATGTAGATAAATTGTATGTAATACTTCCATTTGAGAAGGAGTTTTTAAAAAAACATGGTGTAGAGTCTAATTACATGGGGCACCCACTTTTAGAACATATATTAAATTTTAAAGAGAAGGAATCGGTGTCTAAGTCTAAATTTGTAGAAAAATATGGGTTAGAGGTTGAAAAACCTATTATTTCGTTATTACCAGGGAGTAGAAAGCAGGAAATAGAGAAGAAGCTCCCAGTTATGCTTCGTGCTGTTTCTAGTTATTCAAAGGAATTTAATATTGTGATAGCTGGCATGGAAAATTTCAAGAATTTATATAGAGAGATTACTTCAAATTCTGATGCCAAGGTTATATATAAGGATACCTACAATTTATTAAATAATTCAAACAGAGCACTGGTTACATCGGGAACAGCAACTTTAGAAACTGCATTTTTCAATGTTCCTCAAATAGTTTGTTATAAAACTAGTTGGTTATCCTATATAATTGCTAAATCTTTGGTAAAGATAAAGTACATATCATTGGTAAATTTAATAATGGATAAAGAAGTTGTTAAAGAGTTGATTCAGAGCGATTTAAGTTTACTTAAATTAACTAAAGAATTAAATTTCCTCAATGATTCTTTGGCATTAAATAAAATGAAGGATGCATACCAAGTATTAATTACAAAATGTCAAGGAAAAAATGTATCTAAAAATATTGCAATAGATATGTTCAAAACTATAGAAAGTTTTCAAAAATAATATAGCATATTCTTTTAGTTTTGTCTTTTTACTTTTGAATGAAGAATTTAATAGTTTTTTTTACTCTTGTAGCAGTTCCTTTTTGGGGATATTCAATAGATTTTAAAATCGGGATTTTAAGAAATGTTCAAGTAAAAAAAATCTCTTTTAAAGTAAGCGAATCTAATTATTGTTTAAAATCTTCAAAAAAAATCTTAAAAAACAAAATTTCTAGCAAAACAGATATTACTCTTCAGTATAGTAGTGGTAAACTGTCTCTTAATATAGATGGTAAATTTATTGGAATTTTTGATACTTTAAAGCTATCTAATATAGAAGGTGATACTGGTATTTTCTCTGTTATTTGTCAAATTCCGGCTTTGAAAAGTCGTTCTTATTACGACGATTTGTTGATATTTCCTAACCAAAAATCTTTAACCTTGGTAAACGTAGTAGATTTTGAAAAATATATTGTTGGTGTCTTAGAATCGGAAGTTGGTGAAGGGAAAAGTAAGGATTTTTATAAGGTTCATGCGATAATTAGTAGGACATATGCCTTAAAAAACCAATATAAGTTTATTCATGAAGGGTTTTATTTAACAGATTTAGTCAATTGCCAAGTTTATAAGGGGAATATGTACAAAGATTCCAATATTATAAATGCTGTTCAAGAAACAGAAAACCTTATACTAGTGGATGAGAACATGGAATATATAACAGCTTCATATTTTTCTAATAGCGGAGGTCAGACCAATAATGTAGAAGATGTATGGAGTAAGGCATTGCCATATTTAAGAAGTATTCACGATCCATACTCAATGGGAGGAACCAATTACGACTGGGAAAAAACCATTTCAAAATCTAAGTGGTTGGAATATTTAAAGAAGAAATACCAATATCCAATCAACGATTCAGAAGCTAGAAATGCTGCTTTAAATTTCAAACAGAAAATTAGGCATAAATTTCTTGTAGACTGGGTATATCAAATTCCATTAACTGAAATTAGAAAAGACTGGAAATTAAAAAGTACGTATTTTTCTATTTTTGACAATGGCGAAACTTTAACCTTCAAAGGAAAAGGCTTCGGTCATGGTGTTGGATTATCTCAGGAGGGTGCAATGAGAATGATTGAGATTGGTTATGATTTTTTAGAAGTTCTCAGATTCTATTATACTGATGTTCATTTAATTGATATGAAGATGAGAGAATTCTATATAATAGACTAGAAGTTTAAAACATGTTGGTTAACATAATATTAATTATAGGACATATTTGGAAAGTTTCTTTTATATATAATAAAGGTTTAAAGTGAGAAACAATTATTAAATGACTAGTTATTATTTTTATTCGATTTTCAGCAATTTAAAAATCTAAATTAAATTCGCTACTAAAATATAATTCAAATCAATTTAAGAGATTAGGTTTTATTCATTGTAGTTTGTGTTGACAATTATATATTATTAATTGTAAGAATTTCATAGCGAGTTTACAAATCAATAATATAAATATTCTTATTTTCTTAGCAATGAAGTTTTATCAACACTCATTAACTTATTCCCAACAGAAAAGTATAAAAATTCTCCATTTTTGGAAATTTGAAAACTATAATATCCTTCTTTACTTACTTTAACCCATGATTCAGCTAAATCTTCGCTGTAATATATTCCTGTTGTGCTACATGCTATTAGATTTTTAGTTTTGGGAATAAATTGAATACAACTTATATATCCAGGATTGTTTTCTTTTAGTTCCCAAGTAATTCCTTTATCTTTAGAAATGGCCATTGCTTTATCTTTATTCTCTTTTGAAGACCAATTACCTCCAGCAATTATTACAGTATCCATAGACAGATTATCCACAGAGAAAATTCCAGTCATTTTCTGGCCTTGAATTATTGGTGTCTTATATTTCTTCCAACTTTTCCCATAATCATTTCCTACCAATATATTGGCTTCTTTTCCTCCGGTTGCTATAAAAGCCATATCATTTGCCAAGCTTATATTGGTATTGCTTGCTGCAAAAGCTGCTTCACCTTCAACTGCTATTGGTAAGTTTTCACATGCTATTTTATTCCATGTATTTCCTCCATCTTTAGTTATAATAATACTCATACAATCCTCTGTTGGATCTCCAACAGCAATTCCATTTTCATCGTCCCAAAATTGCATAGAATCGTAAAAAGTTTTATCACAGGTTTCATTATAAACTAACTTGTAATTAAGCGTCTTTTTTTCTATTTTGAACAACAAAGCCGGTGTGCCAACAGATAAAATAAATACAGACGTGGTAGTTATAGAAATAGATCTAAATTCTAAATTAAAAGTATCATATTTAATGATATTTTCCTTCCATGTTTTTCCAAAATCATTAGTGTATCCAAATCTATTATTACTGCCTGAAAACCAGCATGTAGAGTCATTTTCTACTTCCAATGCTCTTGTGGAGTAATCTAGATTGAATTTTCTTATTCCATGATTTTCGCCATTAATGGATTGTGAAAATATATTAGTAATATTCAAAAGAAAATATATTACTAATAACCTATTCATTTATCAATAATGATTTTGCTTAATATTTTACAACTTTCATCTCCTCTACTCTATCTTCAAAGGTTATTTTTATAATATATATACCTTTAGGATAATTTCTTAGACTTACAGTATTACCATTTATATTTTCTAAAAATTCCCCATTAAAACTAAATAGTTCTATTTTATTTGATCCTTCTACATTACTAATAGTTATTAAATCATAAGTAGGATTTGGATGAATCTCAACATTTTTTTTCTGGAAAATTTCATTACTTGAAACAGAATCACAATAGGAAGTATGACTATTCTTCCATTGGTTGTATTTGTTTTCTAAAATATCAATTGGTTCTACATTTGAAGCTGTTCCCGCAACATTAATATCTAAAAATAAATTATTGTAACTATCTGTTGGAAGAGCCATTCTTAAAAAAGCGGATAAGGAACTAGTTCCTTCCACCATACATCTAGTATCTGCTCCAACT
>JAYNHP010000106.1:0-3776 GCA_038108155.1 Flavobacteriales bacterium
GATTTTATCGGATTTAGATGTGCAATGTCCAGAGTTGGTTCAAAGTCTAAAGACAAAAGAAAACGAAAAAATTAAAAATTTTATTCATCAAAACTTAAAGTCCTAAATAAATTTTGGGACTTTTTTTTGTAGATTTAAAATATGAAAATCAAGGATCTCCATAGCTTATTTTTAAATTCAACAGGGGTCTCAACTGACACTCGTTCTATTAAATCGGGAACAATATTTTTTGCTCTAAAGGGTGATAATTTTAATGCTAATAAGTTTGCTACAGATGCTATTGAGTTAGGGGCTTTATTTTCTGTTGTTGATGAAGAGCCTGAAATAGAAAATGATAAGTTAATTGTTGTTAATAATGTTTTAGAAGCTCTACAAGACTTAGCTCACTTTCATAGGAAATATTTAGATATTCCAATAATAGCTATAACCGGTAGTAATGGAAAAACAACATCAAAAGAACTCATTAGTTCAGTATTAAGCGAGCAATTCACGGTTTTTGCTACAAAGGGAAATTTCAATAATCATATTGGAGTGCCTCTTACACTTTTGGAGATGGATAATTCAACAAATATTGGTGTTGTTGAAATGGGAGCTAATCATATTGGAGAAATTAGAAAACTATGTGAAATCGCTGCTCCTGATTATGGATACATTACAAATTTCGGCAAGGCTCATTTAGAAGGATTTGGAAGTTTACAAGGCGTGATTAGAGCTAAAAGTGAATTGTATGATTACTTGATATCAAATAGCGGATTAGTTTTTATTAATGCTGACGATTCAAAGCAGCTAAAACAAATAAAAGATTACAATAATGTTTTTAAATTTTCAAAATCCAAAAATTCTGATTTAGAAATTTCTATGCAGGTAAAAACCCCATTTGTGAAAATTAATTTCTTGGATCAAGAAATTCAATCCCAACTCATTGGAGCTTATAATTTTTCAAATATTGCTGCTGCAATATCTATTGGCTATTATTTTGAACTTGATTTTTTAAAAATTAAAAAAGGGATAGAGTTATATCAACCTAAAAACAATCGTTCTCAGATAATAAAACAAAAATCAAATACAATTATTTTGGATGCTTATAATGCTAATCCAACTAGTATGAATGCAGCCTTAGATAATTTTAGTTTAATGAAAGGAGATAACAAGATTGTTATTTTAGGGGATATGTTTGAATTAGGTGATGAAAGTTTCAATGAACATAAAGCTGTTATTGATTTGGTAAATTCATTAAACTTTACATTTACTTACTTTGTTGGGCAACATTTTATTAAGCATAAATTTTTATCAGAAAGAGTATTTTTCTTTGATAACACAGATGTTTTAAAAAGACATTTTCAATCATTATCAATAAGTAATAGCGTAATTTTGGTTAAAGGCTCCCGTGGGATGTCATTGGAAGTTTTATTACAATATTTGTAAATATCTTAGAGATTTATTTTTTTTTGTTTTAGATCTTTTGTGAAATTTATATTCAATTTTTTATTTCCAAATTCAATATGTACAATATTGCTTTGCTTTTTTGATTTTTCTAGAAGTATAGAGTTTTCTATTTTAATAGATTTAATTTCATTAATTGGTTTAGAGTTTAGTATTTCAAAATACAAATAAACGTCGTGTAAATCTTTACCAATTTCTTTTCCAACCCATTCATAATTGAGTGCTTTGTCGTTAACAAAAACTTTAAAATGATTTGAAAAGTATTTTTTTATAAATTGATCTGTAGATTTGTTTTCTTTTGTGTCACCTATGTATAATTTGGTAGAGTTTATGGATTCTAAAGACTCCTCAAGGTCTTCTATTGCTATTCTTGAAGTAATTTCAATAGATCTTGTAGATTCATTATAATACAAAGTAGTATGAGACACGTGGAAATTATGAAAAAACTGGCTCAAGCATATCGATAAGATAAAAAAACACTTTATCATAGATGAAATTTATTTAAAATTCTAATTCTTTGTAGACCTATTAGCTCTTTGCATGGGGTTTTCAAGCTCTTCTTCGTCTTCGCCTAGCTTGTAAAGTTGAAAACGAGTCGGTTCATTTCTTGCAGGCCAATAGTTATTATTCATATCAATATCAGCTGTTTCTAAGAAGGGGTCCAATTTGACACCAATTAATTCCTTGTCAAGGATAAAAACTTTTTTTATTGTTTCTGAATTCCTTCTCCAAATTTCTGCGGGGATTCTTATCACTTCAGAAGAACCATCAGTGTAAGTAAACTCTAAAATAATTGGCATTACAAGGCCCCCGATATTGGAAAACTGCAGCTCATAATAATTTTTATTTGAGTTCAATAACGCTTTTTCTTCGTCATCAAGAGTTTCAATAAATTCTAAATAATCTTCTCTATCTAAAGAGGTAGTTTTAAAGGGGTCGTATTTAGTATAAAAGTCAACAGTAGATTTGTCAATTTCTGTTACTGTTTTAGAAATTTCGTTCGCGTCGCGCTTATTTCCAATATATGTACTATTCTTTTCTTTTTTCTTTTTTGCAATTGGATTTTCAACGTCTGGATTCTCAGAGTTAATTTTAAACCAATTTACTTGATCCAGCGAAATATCAACACAATCATTAGTGTAGAACCAGCCTCGCCAAAACCAATCAAGATCAACTGCACTCGCATCTTCCATTGTTCTGAAAAAATCAGCAGGTGTTGGATGTTTAAATGCCCATCTCTCACTGTAAGTTTTAAAAGCATAATCAAATAATTCTCTTCCCATAACAGTTTCTCTAAGTATATTCAAAGCTGTTGCAGGCTTACCATAAGCATTATTGCCAAACTGTAAAATGGATTCTGAATTGGTCATAATAGGGACAATACCTTCTTTATCTCCTTTCATATATTCTACTATATTTTCAGGGGGACCTCTCCTTGATGGATAGTTTCTTTCAAATTCTTGTTCAGTAAGATACTCAACAAAGCTATTCAAACCTTCATCCATCCAAGTCCATTGGCGCTCATCTGAATTAATAATCATGGGAAAGAAATTATGACCAACTTCGTGAATTATGACTCCGATCATTCGATATTTTGTTCTTTCAGAGTAAGTTCCATCTTCTTCCGGTCTACCAAAATTGAAACATATCATAGGGTATTCCATTCCAATTGATTTGGCATGAACAGATGTCGCTTGTGGGTATATGTAGTCAATCGTATACTTAGAGTAAGTTTTCAGGGTGTGTGCTACGACTCTGGTTGAATATTGCTCCCATAGTGGGTTTCCTTCTTTGGGGTAATAACTATATGCCATTACTTTTTTACCAGAAACATCTACTGCCATAGCGTCCCAAATAAATTTTCTTGAGCTTGCCCATCCAAAATCTCTTACATTTTTAGCCTCAAATGACCATGTTTTTTTTGAACTACTTTTATTCTTTTCATTTTCTATAGCTTCATCTTGAGTTACAATAATTACAGGATCTGAGTAGTTATTTTTTGCTGTTTCTATCCTTTGCATTTGTTTTTTACTCAAAACTGATGACTGGTTTTTAAGCTCACCCGTAGCAGCTACAATATGGTCACTTGGAACAGTGATATTTACTTTGTAATCTCCAAATGGTAGTGTGAATTCTCCACTTCCAATAAATTGTTTGTTTTGCCAACCTTCAACTTCATTATACACCGCCATTCTAGGAAAAAATTGAGCTATGGTATAAATTGAATTATCTTCATTTTCAAAATATTCGTAACCACTCCTACCGCCAATTTTTAATCTATCATTAATATTATAATTGTATTTGATTTTGAATGAAAACGACTGCCCTTTTTT
>JAYNHP010000107.1:0-3478 GCA_038108155.1 Flavobacteriales bacterium
TTTCTAAACTATCTTTATTTTCTACCATTTCTTCCAAATACAAATTGGCTTTCTTGTAGTTTTTTAATTTTTTATGTATTTCATATAATTTTGATAGTAGTTCTGGAGAAGTAAGTCCAGTCATTTGCTTACTTAATTCAGCTCCCTTTATTGCATTTTTTAAGGCTAAATTGTATTGGTGTTTTAATATGTAGTATTCGGAAATAGTACCATAATATAGAATCTTAGACTCAACGTCGGATTGTTCATTAGCATATAGTATTAAGCTATCGAGACATGATTTAGCTTTTTTAAGGCTAAATGTTTTTTTAGAGTTGGTATCTAAATAAGTTCCTGCCAAATTAGCATATATATTAGTAAAGGAACTAGGACGGTCCATTGATATTGCTAAATCCAAGGCATTGTTTAATAACAAAACTATAGAATCATTATTTTTAATAAGAGTAGAGATATTAATGGAAGAAGTTATAATGCCTCCTGTGTCTTTTTTTGTTTCGTATATCTTTTTTTGATCAGTAAAGATTTTAAGTGCCTCTTTCTCTCTACCGGTTGTACTGTAGACAATAGCAATGTTATTATTGATTCTTAATAAAAAATTAGTATCGTTGTCTATTTTAGCAATTTTTTCAGTTTTGAGCCAATATTTAAGACATTCACTTTCTCTGTTTAATAAATAATAACAAATACCTTTCAAATTATAATAATATCCTCTGTATAAATTTTTCCTTAGTTTATCAATACTGTCTTTTTCAAAAATTTGATTTGAAGATTCTATTTTTTTTAAACCAATGTCTAATAGTTTAATGGTTGAATCTGGGTTTTTATAAGTAAGTTCACTCGCTGCTTTGTAAAGCTTTGGAATTTTAGTAGAATCATGAATAGAATCTACATTCATCATATTTAAGGCAGAATCTATTTTAGTTTGAGAAAAAAAAACATTAGCAAAAAGTAAAAAAGCTAGTAAAAAAAGAAGGTGTTTTTTCATATTCTTACAATATAGTGAAAACTTATTCTTTAGTAAGACGTAGTGCAGTTCTTATTTGAAAGAAAAAATAAAACAAAATACCAGCAACAATCGTCTTTTGAGCTGTTACTTGGATAAAAAGACCTTCTTGGCTTCCAAGAGCACTAGGTCCAAAATCCATAACAATTAAAAATAAAAAAAGTAAAATGGTAAATCCTAAAGTAGAAAATGATATAAATTGATCAAATTTTGGAATTTTGATTACAATATAAGTTTGTAATACAGCATGAATAAAAAGAGTTCTAAATGCCATTTTTACAAATACTAAATGCCAAAATTTAGAAGTTTCTTCCGCTGAAAAAACAGAAATAAATATAAAAGAACAAATGGAAACAGAAATACTGGCTACTAAAAAAAAACGAAGCCACTTACTATTTATATATTTTACTTCAAGGCATAAAAAGGAAATGAAAAACGAGAAATAAGAAATGGCAAATATTATTAAAGAAGAATTAAATAAAGAGGCAGAAAAAGTATTTATCTCGCCATTTCTAGCTGTCCACTCTCCAAGATTACTAAAAAAATTATAAAAAAAGTGATATCCTTCTGTACTTGAATCCAAATAGGTGCCACCAGGATAAAAAATCATGGCAATTGTATTAAATATTACAAAAACCGAAATACCAATATAACCTTGCCAGAATTTAAAATTTGATTTTTTATAAAATTTCAATTTTTAATACTTTTAATCGCATTTTAATGGTTTTTTGGCAATTTTGAATAGTTTTTTGATGTTTTTTAGTCATTTTCAATAAAAAAACAATGTTTTTATATTATTTTTTGAAATTTTCTTTAAAAGCAAGTCTACTTAATTGTTCATATTCTTCTCTTTCACCATGTAATACTAAATCCTTACTTTTAGAAATTCGATGGCTGTAATTAGCTAAATTTCCAGTTTTAGTACAAATTGCATGCACTTTTGTAACAAATTCAGCAACGGCCATTAAATTAGGCATAGGGCCAAAAGGATTTCCTTCATAATCCATATCCAATCCAGCTATAATTACTCTTTTTCCACTATTGGCTAATTCATTACATACACCAACAATCTCATCATCAAAAAATTGAGCCTCGTCTAATGCTACCACATCAATATCCTTAGATAATTGAATAATTTCCTTAGAAGATTTTACGGGTGTTGAAATAATCTCATTAGAGTCGTGTGAAACAACTTTACTTTTACTATACCTTACATCAGTTGTAGGTTTGAATATTAAAGTCTTTTGCTTGGCAAATTCTGCTCTTTTTAATCTTCTAATTAATTCCTCAGTCTTCCCTGAAAACATAGAGCCACAAATGACTTCAATCCATCCTAACTGTTGTGAATTTTGAACGTTACTTTCTAAAAACATAATCTAAAATATTAAAAAATCTGTTCGCCTATTAATAGCTCTGGACTTAGTTGAATTGTTGGGAACTTTAGGACTTGTTTCACCATAACCTTTAAATCTTAATCTATTTTTTTCAATTCCATTACTCAATAAATACTCCATTACACTAAATGCTCGGTCCAAAGAGAGAGCTAGATTTGCTTTATCAGGACCAATATCGTCAGTGTGCCCTTGTATCTCTATATTAATTTCTTCAAATTCTTTTAACCAATCTATAAAACCATCTAAAACAATTTTTGAAGATTCTTTAAGCTTAGAAGAATTAGACTCATAAAGAATATCGTTTAAAGTAAATGACTTGCCCTTTTCTATTTTTTCGGTCTCAATTACCTTATCCTTAATAATCGTATTGGACATATCACTTTCGGAGATCAATAAAGATTCAAATGCACTTCCTTTATTTTCTATCTGCAACAATGCATTTCCTTCAATATTCTCAACATTAACAATAGCTACAAAATCTCCTTCCTGGTCTACATTAAAAGACTGATCTTTTTTATTCCCTTGCTCATCTCTTAAGACAATTCTTGTTTCTTTATCCAAATTTGCCTTTCCCTTTGCTAATACAATTTTGTCTGGCTTTGCTTTTTCTGGAATTTCAAAGTAAAATATATCTTTTCCACCTAAACCTTCTTTTCTAGTAGAAGAAAAATAACCATAGCGTCCATCCACACTAACAATTAAAGATTCTTCAGACTCTTCACTATTTATAGGATATCCAATATTTTTTGGTTCATCCCAAATGTTCGTTTCAGGATTTTGTTTGGTGTAAAAAATATCAAATCCGCCAGCACCCCAACGATAATCTGAAGATTCAGAAACAAAGTATAAAGTTCTACTATCTGTATGTATAAACGGAGATTTATCACTTTCTTCGGTGTTTATCGGTCTTCCAATATTTTTGGCTTTGGACCAAGTTCCGTCTTCATTTCTATTTGAATAATAAATATCAGTTTTACCAATACCACCCGGTCTAGCAGATGAAAAAAATAAAGTATTACCATCACCAGATAAAGATGGCTGTGCTTCCCATGTCTGAGGACTATTAATATTAGGGCCTAAA
>JAYNHP010000108.1:0-3471 GCA_038108155.1 Flavobacteriales bacterium
AGCTAGGGCTTTAGGGATTTGGGCTAATCTCCAATTACCAACAATTGTATTAGAAGATATTGGTGAAGTAATTTTAACATCGTCAACTGCCCAATACCAAGCCCAAAAGTCATTATCTTCATAAAAAAATTGTATTAAAACTTGTGATTGACTACCGGCTACAGAAGAAATATCAATATTTGTTATTTCAGGATTTCCAGAATTTTGACCACCAGGATATCCTAAATTATTGGTAATCTCATACTGAACCCAACTTGCGCCATTATCTCCGGAAACTCTTACGCCCCTTGTATCTTGCCACCATCTGTAATTATGAGAAAAGGATAATTCTACATATGGTTGATTACTTAAATCTATTGCTGTTGCTGTAGTTGCAGTTACATAAATTGGTGTGCCATCCCCGTCACCGCCTCCAATTGCATCAGAATCTATAAATAAGTAACCATTTGTTGCAGTTAAAGACATGAAAGGAGATTGAGCTGAGACAGGGATCAAATTAGGATCTGTTTCAAATCTCCATTGAGCAGTAGCATTAGTATTAGGATCAATTGCATTAGTCCCATTCCCAGAACATGAAGAAATTAAAATATTTCCACTGGTATCATAAATTGTTGAATTCGCAAAATTGCAAGTGTTATCAAGTGTCCAATCAGCGCTATTTGAAAAATCATTTTGCCATATTAATTGTTGACAAATTAAGATGTTTGGAGTTAAAAAAATTAAAAGTATTTTAATTAAGCTTTTCATATTTAGAAGATTCGATTATTTAAATTACAAATCGTTAATTTTAAATTTTTGACGATTCATTAATAATAAGTTACGTTTAATTGAAAATAGATATTGTTTTAAACAATAATTTGTTAATATATAAAAGTTTTAATGTAAAATCAAAACTTATTCTTCAAAAGCTTTAAAACGTTAAACAAAATTCATGACTAAAAAATATATTTCGCTTTCAATTATTTTACTTTTAAATTTAAATTTAAAAGGACAAAATGTCACAATAAAAAAAGTAGAAAACGATACTATAAAAATTGTTTCTTGGAATATTAAAATGGTTCCAAAAGTATTGGGACTATTAACAAAATCAGCTAGAAAAAAACAAAAAGATAGAGCCCCAAGAATCATCCAATACTTAAACAATTCTAATTTTGATATTGTAATCCTTCAGGAATTATTTGACCAATCAATCACCAAGAAGTTTTGTCAGGATTTAAAGATTAATTACCCTTACATTTTATCTCCAATAAAAGAAGGATTTACAGTAAAAATGACCAGTGGAGTAATGATTCTTTCCAAGTATCCTTATGAGTTAATGGCTCATGAAATATTCAATGTTTCAAAAAAAACAGATAATTTGGCACAAAAAGCATGTAGTTTAATAAAAATAAATATTAACGGTAAAAAAATACTTATTGGAGGAACCCATTTAGATTCTAGGAATGAAGAATCTAGATTATTACAAAGTAAGTTGACCAAAGAGAAAATCATTACGCCATTTATTAATGACACTGTTCCTATGTTTTTAGCAGGTGATTTTAACGTAAACAATCCCTCCAATAGTTACGATAGCTTGGCAAGATTATTTGATTTAGAAAATTACCAACTTAACGACGACAGACCTTATACTTTTGATGAATTCAATAGTTGGAATGAAAAGGGCTACAAATCTTGGATAGATTTTATTTTTTATCAAAAGACTAAGAAAGTTGAAGTTATAGACCAATATATTCTTCGTCCAGTGATGGCTTATAAAAAAACTAAAATGGATTTGTCAGACCATTACCAAATAGTCTTGAAAGCAGTTATTCGTTAAGAGCAGATAGTCTTTTTAAAAGTGGTGGATGAGAATAGTGAATGAATGTATATAAAGGATGTGGATATAGATTAGAAAGACTGTCTACCGATAGTTTTTTAAGCGCCAACTCCAAAGCGGCTCCGTTGTAGGTAGTTTTAGCATAATGATCTGCTTCAAATTCATTTTTTCTGCTATTAATATTCATTAAAATGCTTAGTATGGTCCCTACAGGACTGTAGAGTATTCCAAAAGCAACCAACCCTAGATGAAATACCATTTCTTTACCCCCCAAAGCCTGGGAGATTTCTCCAAATTTTAGACAAGTCTCTAGCAAAAAACACATCAATCCCAATTGAAAAATTGTAAGAAATAATGAGGTGAATACATGTTTTTTTTTATAGTGTCCAACTTCGTGGGCTAAAACCGCTACCAATTCTTCTTCAGTGTGTTTCTCTACTAATGTATCGTATAAAGCAATGGTTTTTCTTGGCCCTAATCCACTAAAAAAGGCATTGGCTTTGGTAGATCGTTTTGAACCATCTATGATGTAAATATTCTTTAGCGAATAACCTACTTTTTTTGTGTAGGATTCTATTTTTTCTCTTAAACTACCCGCTTCCAAAGGAGTTAATTTATTAAAAATAGGAACTATTAAGTCTGCATAAAACATGTTCACTAGTAGCATTATAAAAGAGAGAGAAAGCCAAAGCCAAAACCAAAAACTATTTTCTAATAAGGAAACAATATAAATTACTCCAAATAAAAAGATACCCCCAATTATTAATGTAAGTAGATACCCTTTTATTTTATCTATAACAAAAGTTTTAACAGTTGTTTTATTAAACCCATATTTTTCTTCAATGACAAAAGTGTTATAGCAACTAAATGGAATACTAATAAAGTCGCTTAAAATAAAAAGTACTAGAAAAAAAATACCCGATTTTAAAAATGGAATATCATAGTAAAGAGAAATAAAATTGTCAAGCCAGCCATAGCCCTCAAAGATTAAAAATAATAGAGTTATTAAAGTACTCAATGTACTTGAAATTAAACTTACTTTCCCCTTTTCTTTAGAATAATTTTTTGCCTTTAGATATTTATTTTCGTCATAAAAATCTTTCATAACAGGCGGAATTTCTGTTTTCCAGTTTTTACCATTAATAAAATCTAAAACTGTAGAAAATAGATAGTTAAAAATAACCAATCCAATTATTAAATAAAGCCAGTTTTCAGCTGTCATTTGAATTTAATTAGTTAAAACTTACTAGATTTTTAAACTCGTTGATCCTTTCATCAATTTCAGATTTGTCTAGTTCTATTAATTTTTCAATTCCAAATTTTTCTACCGTAAATGATGCCATTGCAGAGCCAACAATAATTGCTTTTTTCATAGCTTCCCAATCTATAATACCACAACTTGAAAGATGGCCAACAAAACCACCAGCGAATGTGTCACCTGCGCCAGTCGGGTCAAAAACTTCTTCTAAAGGAAGTGCGGGGGCGTAAAAAATCTTGTTTTCTCCAAATAATAAAGCGCCATGTTCTCCTTTTTTAATAATTAGATATTTAGGCCCCATTTCAAGAATTATTTTAGCTGCTTTTCTAAGAGAATTTACCCCAGAAAGTAATCTAGCTTCTTCATCATTAATAGTTAGTACATCTATTTCTTTAAT
>JAYNHP010000109.1:0-3456 GCA_038108155.1 Flavobacteriales bacterium
TTACATCGTAAAAGCCAACCAAAATGGAAATGTTAAAACTAAAAAATTGATAATTAACTAGTTATAAAAAATATATATAAATTAACGGAGGAAAGGATTAAAACTTTTCTCCGCTTTAATTGTTGTTTCATTACCATGTCCACAATAAACTAAAGTCTCATCTGGTAATATAAAAATTTCATTTTTAATAGAGTCTATAAGTTGTTGGTGATTACCTCCAGGTAAATCCGTTCGTCCAATACTATTTTCAAACAAACAGTCCCCATTAATTAAGAAATTATTCTCTTTATTGTAAAATGCTACATGCCCTGGGGAGTGTCCTGGGACATATAATATTTCAAACTTAATACCGTCTATTTGGATTAACTGCTTTAAGTCAAAGAATTTTGGAGTGGGATTGGGACTAAATGTAATTGGAACACCATAGACCTCACAAACTTTTTCATAGGATTGATAGGTTACTAAATCTTCTTTACAAATCCATAAATCTAAATTATATTTATCCGCTAGGTAAGCAGTACCAAACATATGGTCCAAATGGCTATGAGTATGAAGAATGGATTTTAATTTTAAATTATTTTTCAAAACATAACTATCTAATTCATTTTGTTCGGCTTTATAATAACATCCAGGATCTATAATTACGGCATTTTTGAATTCGTCTGTTACAACGTAAGTATTTTCTAAGAATGGATTAAAAGTGAATTTTTTTACGTTAAGCATTTTTAGGTTTTAAATTCAAAATTAAACTATGGCATGAAATTAGCTATCTTTGAAAGATAAAAATTGAGAAAGTTTTTAGTCATATTAATAATAATTAGTAGTTATTCTGTTTTTTCACAGTATTACACAGGATCTAACATTCCATTTGGACAAAGCAGGGTTCAATACAACTCTTTTTTTTGGCAATCTTTT
Source organism: Flavobacteriales bacterium (assembly GCA_038108155.1). Taxonomy (GTDB): domain Bacteria; phylum Bacteroidota; class Bacteroidia; order Flavobacteriales_D; family Parvicellaceae; genus MED-G20. Next base: position 916 of record JAYNHP010000109.1, read on the forward strand.
GAGTTTGAAAGATCAAAAGTATATTTTTCTAAAGGCGGTCGAGAACATGCAAAATTTGCAGCAAAGACAGCCTATGAATTTCAAAAAAAAATAGAAAAATTTATTGACTTTTCAATAGAAGAGAAAATTCATCTTATAATTTACAATAGTCAAAGTAAATTCAGGCAGAGCAACATAGGTCTAACTAATGAAATTTCTTCAAATATAGGTGGAACTTCCAATATAGAAGGCCAAAAAATATTTTTGTACTTCAATGGAAATCATGTAGATTTTGAAAATCAAATTAAAAGAGGAGTTGCAGAAATATTAGTTAATAAAATACTTTATGGAACTGATTGGAAACAGACTGTAAAAAATACAACATTTATTAACCTGCCTTCATGGTTTAAAGAAGGCTTGGTAGATTATCTTTCTCAGGAATGGAATTCAAAATTAGATTCAGAACTAAAAGACTTAATTCTTAGTGAAAAAACTAAAAGGTTTCAATCACTAAGTAATAACGAATCTAGATTATATGGACATGGTCTTTGGAGATATATAGACATTGTTTTTGGGAAAAATATGATTCCAAATTTGATGTATATGATGAAAGTTAGTAAAAGTGTAGAAAGTGGTTTTATTTATGTGCTTGGAGTCTCTTCGGAAATGATTCAACAAGATTTCTTTGATCATTTTAAAATTCAGTATTCAAACGATGTGGCTAATTGTATTGAGCCAAATGAAGATAAATTGAATATAAAAATTAAAAAAAATAGGACCGTAAGACAATTAAAAATGAATTCTGATGGTTCTAAAATTGCTTTTTCAGAACATTATCTTGGACAATATAAAGTCAAAATATTGGATATTAAAAAAGATAAAATACAAACAATTATTAAAGGTGATTACAAACTAAATAGAATTCCCGACCTATCCTATCCTATTTTAGACTGGCACCCTAGTGGAGAGGTTTTGGCGATATTTGAAGAGAAAAAAGGTGGCATAACTTTAAATCTTTATAATCTTATAAATAGAAAAAAGAATATAAAATATTTATTGGGGTTGGAGAAAGTATTGAGTTCTTCCTATAATAAAAAAGGAACGAAAATGGTGTTATCTGCTGTCAAAGACAGCTATTCTGACATCTTTGAATACACTGTATTAGGAAATAGCTATACGCAATTAACTAATGATATTTTCGATGATTTATATGCTAAATATGTGCCAAAATCTAATCAAATAATATTTAGCTCTAATAGGCATTTAGATAACATAAATTATAATTTATTAAAAAATAATTTTGATTTATTTAAAATAAGCACTGATACTAAAAAAATTATTCAATTAACAAATACAAAAGACCATAACGAAATACAACCTCAACCTACTACCAAAAACAACTATAATTTTTTAAGCGATGAAAATGGAATTTATAATCATTATCAAACAATAGTAGATAGTACTATAAGTCATATTGACACCATGATACATTACCGCTATATAAGTAGTACACATCAGTTGTCAAACTTTAGTAGAAACTCTTTAGAGATTGATTTTAGTTCTAAAACATCTCTATACAGTTTATTGTACCGTAGAAATAACAATTATGAATTCTACTTAGGGGACAGAAAAAACTGCACTATGTTTGAAAATAAATCATCAAAAACTTACTTCAAAAGTATAAACACAAAAAATGTAAATTCAGGTAAAAACACTGCACTATTTAAAGAGAAAGAAAAAATCGACATCTACAATTATAAATTTGAAGATGAAAAAAAACAACTTTTAAAATCTAAGGATTTTAATGAAAATGAGAATATAAAAGACCATAATATAAAATTACCTACTCAAAAAGTCTACAATATAAATTTTACTATTGGTGAATTTATAATGCAACTTAATCCAACTTTCAATAATCAAGCTTACCAGAGATACAGCAGTTCGGGATTTAAAAATGCAGGTTTTGACGGGTTTACGCTAGTTCAAGCAAAAGATGTATTCGAAGATTATAAAATAAGTGGAGGGTTAAAAGGACCTGTTCAACTAAATAACATAGGATTAATAGCTATTTATGAAAACTTAAAAAATAGAGTTGATCAAAGAACCCAAGTATCTAGACAATCATTTGAAGATGTATTTAGCGACGATATCATAAAAAAAACTGTTGTTAATGATATAAAACATCAATTCTCTTTTCCTTTTAGCGAAGTTAGTAGTATAAGGCTCACTACTAATTTGAGGTTTGACAAAGTAACTACATTAAGTAATTCTCCATCAACATTAAAAACACCAAATGATAATTTTATACTTTTTGGAGGTCTTCTAGAATATGTGTTTGATATTACCAGACCTATATCGCTAAATATTAATAATGGTTTTAAGTTCAAAACTTGGGTAGAAGGGTACAATGAATTATTAAATACAAATACAGACTTTTTTGTCTTAGGGCTCGACTTAAGAAATTATCAAAAAATTCATAGAAATATTGTTTTTGCGTCAAGAATTGCTGCAAGTACATCCTTAGGTTCTCAAAGGCTTTTATACTACTTGGGTGGAGTTGAT
>JAYNHP010000110.1:0-3350 GCA_038108155.1 Flavobacteriales bacterium
TTTTCTTTTACTTCTAATAATGAACTTGACTCATATAAACTTTCGGCAGAGAAAAAATAAATTGTAATGACAAAAAAAGATGATGAGAAAACGGAAAAAATTAAATTAAAATTATCAAATAAAATAGATACCAAACTGGTTAAATCTATTTGGTCATTAGTTAAACTGTTGTCGGAATGCATATTAAAAGAAGATTATCTTATGAGTCTCATAATAGTGCAATGTACTAAAAGTAAATATGAAAGAATTACCCTTAAATCTGAGTTTTAATTATTTATTGAATTTTATCTCTAATGAAAAAAATACCTTTTCCAAAAAAAATACCAAAAAAATTAACTGCCCATAATGATACAAGAATAGATAACTATTATTGGCTGAGAGATGATGCTAGAAAAAATAAAGAAGTCATTAAGTACTTAAATAAAGAAAATAAATATACTGAATTTTGGTTTAAATCAAAAAAAGTAAATACAAATGAAATCTTTAAATATTACAAAAAAGCAATTCCTTGTTTTGAAGAAGGAATAAAAATTAAAATTGACGAGTTTGAGTATTACTCAACATCATCGCTTTCTCAAGAATATCGTAAGTACTACAGAATTCAAAATAAATCAAAAAAACTTCTTCTAGATGTAAATAAATTAGCAAAAAATAAAAAATATTATGATATCTCAACGATTTTTCCCTCTAGAGATCATAGATATATTGCCTATGGAGAAGATATCAATGGAAGAAGAGAATTTTCCATTGTAATAAAAGACATTAAAAAGAACCAAAATTTTGAAAAGAATCAGTGTTCGTCTACTGGGAATATTATTTGGAATAAGAATTCAGATGGATATTTTTATTTAAAAAAGGATCCCATTACACTTATATCCAATGCTTTATTTTTTCATAAATTAGGTACTAGCGTTAAAAAAGATAAGCAAATTTTTAAAGAAAAGAATAAAGAGTTTAATTTGAATATCGCTTTGAGTAGAACGAAAAAATATCTATTTTTGCAGGCTTCTAAAACGGAATCTAACGAAACCTGGTTTTTGAATCTTGAAAAAGATGATTTTAACCTTAAATGTTTTCTTAAAAGAAAAAAAAACCATCTTTATTACATTGATGATACTCCTAGTAAATTTTTTGTATTAAGCAATAGGAAGGGTAAAGAAAACTTTGCACTTTATGAAACAAATTACACTAAAACAGCAGAATCCCATTGGAAATTATTTGTAGCACATAAAAAAAATGAGTTAATTGAAGATTTCCTATGTTTTAAAGACTTTGTCATTCTGGAAATAAGAAGGCAGGGTTTGCCTTGCCTAGTTCAAGTTGATATGAATAATAAAAAAGAATACGTAGAGTTTAAAGACAAAGCGTACACAGTAAATCTATCCGGAAATAATAATTATGACGCACACAGCTTTTCATTTATTTATTCAAGTTTGAAATCTCCTCCTGTAATCTACTCGCAAAATTTATACACAAAAAAAAGGAGGAGAATCTGGAAACAAAATCTTATAGATCACAATGAAAATAAGTATGAAATTAAAAGAGAAACTATTCTTGCTAGAGATAAAACCAAAATCCCTATTTCTTTAATTTATAAAAAAGGAATAGACTTAAAAAATGCTCCCTTATTGCAATATGGTTATGGATCTTATGGGTTAATTGTAGAACCTTCATTTAAATTATCTTTTATGCCTTTGATAGACGAAGGTTTTATTTTTGCAATAGCTCACATTAGAGGAGGTCAGGACTTAGGAAGATCTTGGTATGATCAAGGAAGAATGATGAATAAATTAAACTCATTTTTTGACTTCATAGATTGTACAAAAAAACTTTTAAATAAAGGTATAGGAAATAAAGATAAAACCTTTGCTATGGGAGGAAGTGCCGGAGGTCTTCTAATGGGTGCAATTATAAATATGGAACCGAAGTTATATAAGGGTATTGTTTCTGCAGTTCCTTTTGTAGATGTTTTAACTACAATGTTGGATGAAAGCATTCCCTTAACAACTTTTGAATATAAAGAATGGGGAAATCCAAATAAGAAAAAAGAATATTCCTACATTAAAAAATATTCTCCATATGACAATATTGACTATAAACCATACCCTTCAGTGTTAGTAACTTCTAGTTTATATGATTCACAAGTCCAATATTTTGAACCAGCAAAATATGTACCAAAATTAAGAGAACATACTACTTCTGATAATCCAATTCTTTTGAAAATGAATATGATCGGAGGACATGCTGGGAATAGCGGACGACTAGCGGCTTTGAAGGAGACTTCTGAAGAGCTTGGATTTCTAAAAACTCTTGCTACAAAAGATTCGTTATAAATTTTCCTATAGCTAAAGAAGATGTAAGTCCAGGACTTTCTATGCCCTGTAAATTTATAAGGTTTTTAATTCCATGATCAGCGGAAGTTTGAATACTGAAATCTTTCATTGTCTCATTTGGTTTAGTAATCTTTGGCCTGATCCCAGTATAATCTGGGTGTAATTTAGTTGAATTTATTTCAGGCCAATATTGAGAAATAGATTCAATAAATTTACTTTTTAATGATTCATTGAAGCTGTAGTCAATTTTATTTACAAACTCGACATCTGGTCCAAATCTAATTCCGCCTGCAAGATCAAAACCAACATGAATGCCTAAGCTATGTTGTCCTGAAACTGGATAGATTAAATTCGAAAAGGGAGCTTTTCCTGAATATTTAAAATAATGACCTTTAGCATAGTAATTTTTATAAATTTTATCCTCTGGAAAGTCTTCAATGTTTTTTAAGGTGAGCTCATTGCTTAAACCGCTACAGTTGATTAAATATTTACTTTCTATTGTAAATTCTTCTTCAGCTGAACAAGAAATGATAAATTTACCTTTCTTTTTTTTTGCATTTAAGAAAGATGTTCTTAAAGAAATTAGGCCGCCAAAATGTTGAATGTCCCCTTCTAGAGCGGATACATACTCCGGTACATCAATTACTCCTGAGCTTGGAGAATAAAGGGCGCTGTGAAAAATTAAACCAGGATTATTTTCTAAAACCTTTTCTTTTACAACTCTACTTATTTCAACATTATTTCTTTTTCCTTGATTGAATATTTTTTCTAACTTAGAAAGTTCCTTTTTATTGGAGGCAATAATGAACTTTCCATATTTTTTGTGATTTATTTTTTTTTCCTTGGCGTATTCATATATAAGTCTATTTCCCTGAATGCAAAGTTTTGTTTTTAAAAAGTCTTCTGGGTAATAAATTCCTGCGTGTATTACTCCAGAATTGCGTGATGAGGTTACATCTCCTGCTCTTTCGTTTTTTTCTAATACAATGGTTTCTTTTCCTGAGAAAGATAGTTCGC
>JAYNHP010000111.1:0-3346 GCA_038108155.1 Flavobacteriales bacterium
GGGGTGTTGAGAACTTTTTTTAAAGATCAAAATAACTTATTTGAGAGCCTGCAAATACTCCAAATCCATTTTCTATATTACTATAAACTTGAACTGGTTGAGCAAATGGGTTTCCGGATGCACTTTGATACAATTCTAAACTAGTTCTATAATAATAATAAGATTTTGATATATTGTGTAAATATACTCTTACACTAAGAGTTTTATAACTCCATTCATAACCTGCTTCAATACCGCTATAGTTTTCGTAAGGTATTTCCAATTCCAATGCTTTGTTTTGGCCATTAAACAAAAGATCATTAAATAAACCTTGTTCTCTAAAAGGGGAACCTCCATTTTGAAAAACTTCATCAGTTAAAATCATAAATTGTTTAATAGTATCTAGTTCGTACTCTGTAGTATCAGAATTTTTTATTACTAAATATTCATTTACTGAATAGGTTTCTATTAGATAATAATTTTGTGCACTTTCTGGATCTTCAAAATCCAGAGTTATTTGCAATCTATCTCCATTTATTGGATCTACTATAGTTGAAGTATCTATACTATTAATAGTTATTGGAGAGGGGAGAGAGTCTGAGGATGTGACATTGGCATAATTAGGATGTGTAACTTCTAAATTATAAGTTTGATTTTCTTGTGGAAAAGTTTGTCCTATATAAAAACCGTTCTCAACATAATTTAAGGTTTCAATTGTGCTCCCATTATCGTCTTTAATAGTAACTATTGCATCTTCAATATTTTGAAAAGAATCAGTGTCTATTACACTTCTACTGCTACTTACATGAACTTTAAAAGTAGAATCACTTTGAAAAATTGAGTTGATTACTAATTTTGGAATGTTTACGTCTCCTTCAAAAGGAATTACTTTTTCACAAGAAATATAGACTAAAGAAATACTCAATAAAAAAAATAATTTTTTCATAATTTAAAATTTGAATGAATAAGTAAAGGATGGTATTAACGGAAATAGACTGAACTGAGATAGTTGAGGATCTCCATTTTCATTTCTAGTAAATTCTAAGTAAAACGGATTTTGTCTACTGTAAGCATTATAAAGACCAAAACTCCATGTCCTTTCTCCCCATTTTTTTTCTTTTTTCATATTAATTGAAACATCAAGTCTATGGTAGTTGGGCATTCTGTAATTATTTCTACTTTCAATGTGATTTACAGTAGATACATTTACATTGTTTTGATCTGAATTAAAGTTGTATGGGTCGAGATTAAAATTAGAAATATCATCAACAAGAGAACTATTAAATGAAGAATAAGATTCTTGACCAAGAGTTACTGCATTACCTGTTCCATACACCCAAACCACTCCAATATTTATTCTATCGTTGATTTCATGTGTCACAGCAATTCCAATGTCGTGTCTTCTATCATATCTGTATGGATAAGACTGTCCAAAATTAATAGAATCAAATTGTCTATTGGTCCAAGACAATGTGTAGCCTATCCATCCTGTGGTCTTGCCTATTTTTTTCTCTATCAATAATTCTCCTCCATAAGACCATCCTCTTCCTACATGTACTTTATCTTGCCAATCCGTCTCGTTGTCAAAAAAAGATGCCCCGTCCTTATACTCAATTAAATTGTCCATTGTTTTATAATACCCTTCTAAAGAAACTTCAAATTTATCACTAAAAGTTCTAGCATATCCAGCAGCTATTTGTTCTGAAAACTGTGGTTTTATTTTTTCAGTTGCTGGAACCCATAGATCTGTAGGTAATCCTATTCCTGAATTTGTTAAAAGGTGAAGGAACTGCCCCATTTTGGCATAACCCATTTTGAAAGAAGATTTTTGATCAATCAAGTACCTAAAACTTAATCTTGGTTGCAAAGAAGAATACTGTTTATTCCCTACAAAAAATGTACTGTAATGAATGCCACCGTTTCCTTTTAACTTGTCGTTTACAGTCCAGTCATCTTCTATATAAGCCGAAACTTCATGAGCATAATGCTTGTTGGCTCCAAATGTAGTATCTAATGCAGAATTTCCAGTTTGAGAAAATTGAAACTGGTTGACACCTGGAGTGAAAGTGTGGTAGATATCTCCAATTCCAAATTTTACCAGATGATCTGGGTTTGGCATCCAATCTACATCTACTTTTGCAGACCAATCTTCTATATTACTTAAGTAGGCATAAGAAAAGTTTTGGTTATTAACTGTTGTGGTATTATTGGAGTTTAACGTAGTTTCTGAGCTGCTATTTCCAAAAGCAATTAAAAAGTCATATTTACTATATCGAAGGGTAGTATTTATAAATACTTTATTGGATGGCATATAATTCCACCTTAGCGAACTAATTATATTTCCCCAATTTAATTGTGATTCAGTGCTGTCAACCCCACTTATTGAATCTTGACTGAAATTATCAACAGCTTTTAAGGACGCTTTATCTCTACCAATGTAGTTGCTTAAGTATAATCTGTGTTTATCATTTACTTTATGGTTTATTTTACCATTGAAGTCGTAGAAAAAATAACCTCCTGTATTTGATCCGTTGGAATTTCCTCCATTTTTACTAGCCTGTCTTCTTTGATTAGCAGCAATAAAAGGTCTTGCTAGTATATCTATATAAGTTCTTCTTGCTGAAATGATAAAAGAAGTTTTATCTTTAATAATAGGACCTTCTAAAGATATTTTTGATGCTATTAGCCCAATGGAACCTTGTCCATGAAATTTCTTCATATTTCCTTCTTTCATTTTAATGTCTATTACAGAGGATAATCTTCCACCGTATCTTGCCGGAAAACCACCTTTAACCAATTTAGTAGAGTTAATAGCATCTGAATTAAATACAGAGAAAAAGCCAAATAGGTGAGAGGCATTATAGACTGGAACTCCGTCTAATAAAATTAAGTTCTGATCTGGACCACCTCCTCTTACATAAAGGCCAGAAGTGCCCTCGCTTCCAGTTTGAACTCCTGGAAGAAGTTGAATGGTTTTCATAATGTCATTTTCCCCTAAAAGGGCTGGAAGAGCCCTTACTTTATCCATAGATAAATCGACAGTACTCATTTCTGATTTTTGATGAACTAATTCTTCTTTAGAAGACAAAATTTCAACTTCTTGAAGCATTTGATCACTCAATGAAAAGTTCTGTGAAACATCTGAGAGGGGATAATCTTCAAAAATTTGTGTTACATATCCAATATAACTAACTCTGATTTTTATAGAATCTTTGGGGATTGTCAAACTGTAAAACCCATAATCATTAGTAATGGTACCTTTTCCGGATTTTAAATCATAAATAGTTGCACCAATTAATTTCTCACCACTTTGAGCTTCATCTACATAGCCACTAATAGTAATATTATTTTGAGAAAAACAAATAAT
>JAYNHP010000112.1:0-3336 GCA_038108155.1 Flavobacteriales bacterium
ATTTTCCAGTTATTGCAGAGACATTAAAACCTAACTTTTTAAAAAGCATCAAACTGATAATTCCAACTCCTCCAGTAACCCCAGACACGAAAACGTCTCCGTCATCAGGCTTAAGTCCGTGGGCTAAAAGTTTTCTCAAACAAAGTCCGGCTGTCAAACCTGCAGTACCAAATGCCATAGACTCAGAAAGAGTTAAGTTATCGGGTTTTTTAACTATCCATTCTTGAGGAACTTTAATATATTCTCCAAAACCACCATAGGTATTCATTCCCATATCATAGCCAGTAACTATAACTTCATCTCCTGATTTATATTTATTCCCAGTTGTTTCTTCTATGATGCCTGCTGCGTCAATTCCGGGCGTGTGCGGATAATTTCTGGTTACTCCCTTATTACCTGATGCAGAAAGAGCATCTTTGTAATTCAAGGAAGAATATTTAACCTTAATTAAAGTGTCATTGTCAGGAAGATTAGCAATCTTTCTTTTAACAATTGAATTGCTAAAAGTTTTGTTTTCTTCTGATGTGATTAAAGCTCGATATTCCATATAAAAAATGTATTAAAACACAGAGAAATGAACTTCAAAAGGTAAGTTTTTTCAGGTTAAAGTTTTTTAATGCACTAAAAAATATCATTAAATATTAAAAATACTCCTTAAAAGCTCTTTTTTTTATCAAAAACCTCTTTTTTTTGAAAAAAAGAGAAAAAATTTGATGTTTTTAGCGCTTGTATAATTGTTTCTTTTTTAATCTAACCAAAAAAGGAGAATTCATGAATATTTTAAAAAAAATTATTTTTGGTTCTGTTCTTTCTTTGAGTAGCTTAGTTTTTGCCGAAGTTTCTTTATCAGGAAACGTTGGTTTAACTTCTGACTACATTTGGAGAGGCATGACACAAAATGACGGCAATCCTTCAATAAGTGGTGGTTTTGACCTCGAAGATGATAGTGGTTTTTATTTAGGCGTTTGGGCAGCCAACGTTGAAGCAGATGACGATGATACAGCTGCGGGATCTGGTTCTATTGAGCTTGATGGCTATTTAGGATATTCAGGATCTTTTAATGATAACGCTGGATATGATCTTGGTTATATAGCCTATACTTATCCAGATTATAGTTCTTGGGATTTTGAAGAACTATATTTAACCTTTGATTTTTATGGAGTCTATGTATCTTTTTCATCTGGAATAGACAGTTCTCCTGACTACACTGAAATAGGATATGGCATAGATGCTGGGCCAGGTTCTTTTTCTATATCTTATGGAGAATATGATGATAAGGGTGAAAATGCTTTGATCGGTTATGACTTGGGTCTTGGCGATTTCACATTAGGATTTTATTTCTATGATTTTCAGGCAGATGCCGCAAGCGGAATGTCTGACGATGATGGAGCTTATTTCAGTATAAGTTACTAATTCAATTCCTCCCAGTTGCTTACTGGGAGGTACCAAAAAAACTGTATAGGATCTATATTCCCCTTTCTCTAGAGATTATATAGTTTACAAACCCCTTTAAATCTGTATTTGATTGAGGGGTTTGTTTGTTTTTTACAATTTTTTATGTAGATTCTTTTAAAAAAAACGCTTTATAGAAGGAATCTTTTAATGTTTAATGCGTTTATCTTTTATAAATTTATAATGGAGATGATATGAAAAGTATAAAAATTGCTTTAACAAGCATGTTTTTAATTTTAAGTTCTTATGCATCTGCTGTAGAAATTTCAAGTAATGTAGGCTTAAGTAGTGACTACATTTGGCGTGGAATGACTCAGACAAATGGAGACGTATCTGTTAATGGTGGGTTTGACCTATCTACAGATATGGGCTTTTATATCGGAACTTGGGCATCAAATGCTGATATGGTTTCAACTAATCAGGCTGGTGCAGTTACTGCGAAAGCCTCTATGGAACTAGATATTTATCTAGGTTTCTCTGGAGAAATGGCAGAAAATATGACTTACGATGTCGGTTATATTTCAGTAATTTATCCAGGAAATGATGCTCTAGACTTTGAAGAAGCTTATGTTGGATTCAATATTTATGGTCTGAGTATTCTTTATTCTGATGGCCAAAATAATGGTCCTTCATACAGTGAAATCGGATATTCAGTTGATGCTGGTCCCGGATCTTTTGGTATTTCATATGGTGAATATGAAGATACTGGAGACAATACGTTAGTTGGTTATGACTGGGGTGTAGGTGACTTTAGTATTGGTTTTTATTACTATGATTTTGAAGCTGATGCTGCTGGTTCAATGTCTGATGACGATGGTGCTTATGTTTCTTTAAGCAGATCTTTCTAAGAACTTGAAAAAAAGTTAAAACTAAAGCCTCTCTTTTTAGAGAGGCTTTTTTTATGAATAATATCTCTATAAAAATTTTATTATTTTTCTTACCCCTCGCAGTTTATTCGCAAGCTGAAGTTGAGTTTTCTTTAAATAGCGATTCTATTTGGAGGGGTCTTACTCAAAATAATGGTAATCCAACCGTGGGGGCTGATATTAATTTCTCACTTGATAATGGTTTTTTCTCTGGTGCTTGGATTGAAAGTTGCTGCTCTGAAAATTCTTCTTATCCAAATCGAGAAGTCGGCTATTTAGTTGGATATCAAAAAAATATTAATGAGAATCTTTACATATCGTTTAACTATGTCGGAACAAATTATCCTGATTCAAAAGTTGATAATTACGATGAATTAGAACTTTATTTTACTTTTTATAACTTTGGAATATCTTATTCCAAAGGTCTAGATAATTTTCCAGATTATTATGAGCTATCATACAGTTATGAATTTTTTAATAATTCTTTGAATTTAACTTATGGAGATTTTGATTCTTATAAAAATCTATATGACTCTAATGGAACTAATTATTCTGTCGGAATAGATACTTTACTAAATGACTTTACTTTTACTTTTTTCTATTATTATTTTAATGCTAATGGCTCGAGTGATTTAGATGATGATGGAGTTGTTTTCTCAATATCTAAGAAGACATCTTTTTAAAAATTTTTTCGCTTCCATAAGGTATTAAAATAAAAGTAAGGATATTTTCTTCAATATTACTTAAATCTTTAATATTTAATTTATTACAGTATTGCTTGAGATTTTCTTTAAAGTCTTCAAACTTTTCTTTAAGAAAATCTGCAGGACGTTCAGTAATATTATTTTTTTGTTTTAAAGCTTTATTAAATAGATCTTTATTTATTTCTCCAGGAAGCTTTCCATAATAGCCAAGAACAAGATCAATTATTTCTATAGATAATGTTTCATATTTTTCATTTAAAATATTAGAAAGAGCCTGTGCTCCTATGATTTGCGATGCTGGAGTTACCAATGGA
>JAYNHP010000113.1:0-3287 GCA_038108155.1 Flavobacteriales bacterium
ACGAGATTCGAACTCGCGACCCCGACCTTGGCAAGGTCGTGCTCTACCAGCTGAGCTACTTTCGCATGTTAAAGAACAATTGGGTGCCAAAAATAATTAAATTTTAATAAAACCGTTAGAAAATTAACTACCTAATTTTTTTTTAATATCATTTAATAAAACCAAAGCCTCAACAGGCGTAAGAGAATTGACATCTAAATTATCGATTTCATTCCTAATATCGCTTAAAATAGGATCGTCTAACTGAAAAAAACTTAGTTGTTGGTGGTCTTCATTTTCTATAGTACTTATTTCTTTTTTAGAGTTTTGAGTTTTATCTAATTCTAAATTTTTTAAAATTTTCTCTGCATTGGAAATTATCTTTTGAGGCATTCCCGCTACTTTTGCTACATGAATTCCAAAACTGTGCTCGCTTCCCCCTTCAACTAATTTTCTAATGAAATGAATTTTTTTATCTATTTCTTTTACCGAGACATTGTAATTTTTAATCCTGTTAAAAGATTTAGTCATATTATTTAGTTCATGGTAATGGGTTGCAAACATGGTTTTTGGTTGAAATTTTGGGTTTTCATGTAAAAACTCTGCAATTGACCAAGCAATGGATATACCATCATAAGTGCTAGTTCCCCTTCCAATTTCATCTAATAGAATAAGACTTCTAGATGAAATATTATTCATAATACTAGAAGTTTCATTCATTTCCACCATAAAAGTAGATTCGCCAGAAGAAATATTATCATTTGCCCCAACCCTAGTAAACAATTTATCAATTACCCCAATATTTGCAGACTTAGCAGGTACAAAACAACCTATTTGTGCCATAATTAAAATTAAAGCAGTTTGTCTTAAAAGTGCAGATTTCCCACTCATATTTGGTCCTGTAATCATCATTATTTGTTGTAGCTTATTATCTAAAAAAATATCATTTGGAATATAAGCTTCTCCAACTGGAAGAAACTGCTCTATAACGGGGTGTCTACCATCTTTTATATCAATTTTTAGACTATCGTTAATTATGGGCTTAGAGTAATTATTTATTTTAGAAACATGGGCTAATCCATGAATTACATCTAAATATGCAATACACTTTGCATTAAAAACTATGTTCTCAATATTCGGTAAGACAACTTCAATTAGTTGTGAGAAAATCTCTGATTCTAAATTCAATATTTTCTCTTCTGCACCAAGAATTTTCTCTTCATACATCTTCAACTCCTCTGTTACATATCTTTCTGCAGAAGTTAGCGTTTGTTTTCTTATCCACTGCTCAGGTACTTTGTCTTTATGGGTGTTTCTAACTTCGATGAAATAGCCAAAAACATTATTAAATGCAATCTTTAAACTAGGAATGCCAGTTTTTTCAATTTCTCTTTTTTGAATATCTAACAAAACAGATTTAGCATCTGAAAGTAAATTTCTTAATTCGTCTAATTCATTGTGAAATCCTTCTTTTACCACTTGTCCCTTACCGACAGCAATTGGAGCATCTTCATATAGAATTTCTTCAATTTTCTGAATTGTTTTTGAATTGTCCTTTAAGTTATTTGCCCAGAAATTAAGTTGCTTTTGATCAAGAGTTAGTAATTTTTCTTTTACTGGAACAATTGATTGTAATGACTTTTTAAGTTGATTTAGCTCTCTTGGAGATGTTTTTAACACCGCCAACCTAGATGACATTCTTTCTAAATCTCCAATCTCTTTAAATTGACTTTTAACAAATTCAAAAAGTTCTGAATTATTAATAAAAAAATCAACCGTTTCTAATCTATCTCTTATTTTTTCAGCTGAAATCAAAGGAAATAAAAGCCATTTTTTTAGCAGTCTTGCACCCATAGCCGTTGAAGTCTGGTCTAAAACCTCAACCAAAGTATGACCATTATGGTTGGTAGAATATATTAGTTCCAAATTTGAAACAGTAAAATCATCCATCCACAGATGTTTGCCCTTTTCAATTCTCTGAATACTAGCAACGTGACTTGTATGATGGTGTTCGGCAGTTGTAATGTAGTGCAGAACTGCTCCAGCTGCTATAATAGCTAAATCCATATTTGAAATTCCAAAGCCTTTCAAAGATTTAGTTCCAAACTGAATATTTAATTTTTCTAGAGCAAAATCATTTTGAAAAACCCAATCGTCTAGCCTAAAAGTATAGGCCTTAGATTGGAAATTATCTTGAAAAAATGAATCTTTGTTTCTTGAGTATAGAATTTCAGATGGGGAAAAATCATTTACTAATTTTGATACGTAATTAACATCCCCTTGGCCAACATAAAACTCTCCAGTAGAAATATCCAAAAAAGCAACACCAGCTTTGTCTTTTTGAAAACTAACAGCAGCTAGAAAATTATTGCCTTTGCTGTCTAATAATTGATCGGTTAAAGCTATACCTGGTGTAACCAATTCTGTAACCCCTCTTTTGACAATTTTTTTCCCTTTTATAGGTTGTTCTAATTGATCACAAACTGCAACTCTATGACCAGCCTTTACTAATTTTGGCAAATAAGTTCCTACAGAATGATGAGGAAATCCTGCCAACTCTATTTTGGAAGATCCATTATTGCGAGCTGTTAAAGTTATTCCTAAAACATTTGATGCCGTAATTGCATCCTTGCCAAAAGTTTCGTAAAAGTCCCCTACTCTAAACAAAAGCAAAGCATCTGGATGTTTAGATTTGATGGAATTGTATTGTTTCATCAAAGGAGTTTCAGATTTGGCTTTTACTTTTGACATTTGGTCTTTAGGTAGTATCTAGATATGTTTGTAAAAATAAACTAAATGCGCATTTTAGCAAATTAACATTTAATGAATAAAAAATTAAAGCTTGAGGAACTTAACCGATTAAGTATTTTAGAATTTAAAGAAGCTGAGAAAGATCCTATAATAGTTTTATTGGACGATATTAGAAGTCTTAATAACATTGGTTCTATATTCAGAACCTGCGATGCGATGGGAATAAAAAAAATGTATTTGTGTGGCATTACTGGGCAACCTCCTCACAGAGAAATTAGAAAAACAGCAATCGGATCTTCAGAAAGTGTTGACTGGGAGTACGAAAAAAATGCTTCTAAAATATTAACTAAATATCGAGATTTAGGATATGATATTATTGCTGTTGAGCAAACATCTAATTCTACGTTTTTAGAAAATTACCAATTATCTAATAAGAAAATACTTTTAATTTTTGGAAATGAAATAAATGGCGTTTCCCAGAATCTAATCGATTTATGCGATATATCATTAGAAATTCCACAGTGGGGGACAAAACATTCTATGAATGTTTCCGTAAG
>JAYNHP010000114.1:0-3197 GCA_038108155.1 Flavobacteriales bacterium
AAATGCTACAACCTATAATCAAACTGAATATAGACAAATATTAAAAAATAATGGAGTTGTTATTTCCAATGAAGAAATAGTAATAGATGATAATTTAATTACTTCAAATGGCCCTTCTACAGCTGTAGAAGTTGCATTTAAATTACTTGAAAGATTAACATCTAAAGAAAACACCTTACAAGTTAGAAAGTTGATGGGCTATTAATTTAAATTGATTAAATAGAATTTATAAAATCTCTTTTTTTAAACTTAAAGTGCTGATAAACATATATTTAAAATTATAATACTATAATTTAGAATATACTTTTATATTTGATTTTACCTCATTTATTATTTAGATAATGCTAATATTTATATATAAAAAAATACTAGGTTGTATTTAATCAGTTCAAATAAAGATAAGAAAAGAGCTCTAGAAATCTTTAACGATGCATTTATTGATTCTCTTGGCATAATGTGGGTTTTAAAAAGGAAAACTTTGAATTCTAAAAAGTTGACCATAAAAGTACTTTTTCATGAGGGATTTGATAAAAAAGGAGCCTATTTAACCGAGGATAAAAATGGAGCTCTTTTATTTTTTGATAATAACAATACAAGAACTAGTTTAGATAATATTTTCAGAAAAATTTGGCTAGTTATTATCTATGCTGGTTTTGTTAATGCATATAGATTATTTAAATACAGAGAATTGATTTCTGCTACAAGACCAAAAGGAGTTCTTGTAGGTTTTTTGGTTGCAACAGATCAAAAAGTAATTGGCAATAGAGCAGCTTTCGAAATAAAAAATCAAATGTTTGAAATAGCTAAAAATTTAAAAAAAACAATATGTTTAGAAACAAGTATTCCTAGAGTAAGAAGACTCTATAAATTAAGTGGTTACACTGAGTATGCAGAAATCAAACATCCTTATGAAGATTTAACAATTTGGTTTTTCAAAAAAGAATATTAGATGGCAAATATTAATCAGAAAATATTTTTCAAAAAAGAAAGTGACTCTTTTTATAAAGAACTAAAAGAGGAAATAGAAAATTACTTTATAGAAAACAACATAAATAAATATGCTAATAATTTTATGTTTTTTAAAATATTCTTTTTTGTTCTAATATATATTATAAGTTATATAACAATTTTCTATTGTCCGAATACCTTTTTTTTAATTATTAATTATTCATTTATTGGAATCTGGGGAGTTTTTCTTGGTTTAAATGTTGGACATGATGCAGCTCATAATGCTATTTTTAAAACAAAAAAGTATAATCAATTATTAATACATATTTTTGATTTACTTGGGACTAATTCCTATAACTGGAAAAACAGACATGTAGGAGCTCATCACCTTTATCCAAATGTTATGAATATGGACTCGGATATTCAACAGACCAATGTCGTGAAAATATTTCCAAGCGATAAACATAAGTCTTTTCATTTTATACAATATATATACATGCCTTTTTTATATATGATTTATATTTTTAGATGGATAGTATACAGAGATTTTAAAGATATTTTTTCTCCAAATATTGGTGGTTATGATAATTCTAAATACCCAATAAAAGAAGTAATTAAAATGCTGTTATTTAAGATTATTTATCTGTTTTCATTTATTGTATTACCATGGTTAATAATTGAACTTCCTTTTTACTATTTTTTACTTCTTTTTTTATTATTAACTGTATTTGCAAGCCTATGTATCACCATGGTACTATTGAGCACACATGTTGGAGAAGATGCCAACTTTCCAGAACCTAATGAAAATGGAGAAATGCCGCATAGCTGGTCACATCATCATCTAATAACAGCAGGAGATTTTTCTACCAATAGCTTTGTTATTACTCATCTTTTTGGAGGTTTTAATCACCATGTTATACATCATTTATTTCAAAATATTTGTCACATACATTACCCAGAATTAACCAAAATTCTAATTAGAATTTCCAAAAAACATGGATTGAAGTATCGATTTAAAAAGTATTTGATAGCAGCAGTTTTATCACATTTCAAGCTTCTTTATAGGAACAGAAAAGCTCATAATTAGAATTTTATATTAAGAAAATGACTGAGAAGAATAGAAACAACAGCATAATAGGGTCTACTTTGAAATTTGGTAAAGAAAAAGTAAAATTAAGTTGGTTTCACACAATAACTTCCATTTTTCTTTTGGTGTGTTTTATTACTCTAACAATTATTGTCCCTATTTTGTGGATTAGATGTATTTGTTCAATGGGTATAACTATAATGATTGTAAGAACTTTCATAATATACCACGACTATGTTCATGGTACAATTCTAAGAAAATCAAAATTTGCCAAAGTATTATTTTCGATTTATGGTTTGTATGTATTAGCACCTATTAATGTGTGGAAAAATACCCACAACTATCACCATAGAAATAATGGTAAATTTTTCAAACCAAGTATTGGTTCATACCCTCTTTACTCGAAAAAAAAATTTGAAAGAAGTTCCAGGAAAGAAAAGATTAGTTATTTATTTATTAGGCACCCTTTAGTTATGTTATTTGGATATCTATTTACTTTTATTTATGGAATGTGTTTGTATCCATTTATTTCAAATCCTAAAAAATATTTTGATTCACTTTTATCATTTCTATTACACTCATTATATATTTTTTTACTCTATTATTATTTTGATTTTAACAGAGTGCTTTTAA
This sequence comes from Flavobacteriales bacterium, assembly GCA_038108155.1. Lineage (GTDB taxonomy): Bacteria > Bacteroidota > Bacteroidia > Flavobacteriales_D > Parvicellaceae > MED-G20. The sequence goes on from JAYNHP010000114.1 coordinate 2,669, forward strand.
TTGTTATTCTTCCTCATTTTATTTCTTGTGCTTTGGGGGCATATTTGTTTTATGCACAGCACAACTTTCCAGAAGCTAAATATAAAAATGATAAGGAATGGAGTTATGAATTTTCTGCTTTAGAATCTTCAAGCTATTTGAAAATGAATAAGGTTATGGAATGGATAACTGGAAATATTGGATACCACCATATTCACCATTTAAATCCATCTATACCATTTTACAGATTGCCAGAAACTATGAGAGCGGTAAAGTCATTACAAAATCCAAAAACTACTTCTTTAAGGATAAAAGATATAATTAGCTGTTTAAAACTAAGTGTTTGGAATGAGGAACTCAACAAAATGAGTTCTTTAGAAGATTAAATCATTATTCGCTATAAAGATCCTTTTCACTAAAAATTAGGTGTAATTTAAGATTGACTACTTTTAAAATATCTCTTTTTTTAAGTTAAATTGTAGAAAATTTTAAAATGAAAATTACAAATTATATATATATTCTATCTTTTGCTTCGATTTTAATTACTGGA
>JAYNHP010000115.1:0-3004 GCA_038108155.1 Flavobacteriales bacterium
AAATTATTGTGATTGAACTAGAAAAAAAAGAATCTATTTATCATTTATGTATGAACGCTGGCGAAAACCGTTGGAATACTACATTTGTTAGAAAGTTTTCTGAAGCATTAGATGAAATTGAAAAAGACGAGGGTCCAGGAGCGTTAGTAACATCTTCTAAAGATCCTAAATTCTTTTCAAATGGTCTAGATCTTGACTGGATGCAAGATCCCGAAGCTCATCCGGAAGGGGGCGATAGAGAGGTTTTTGGTGAAGAATTTATGTACTTAATGGGAAGGATTATTACATTACCAGTACCAAGTATTTGTGTTGTGAATGGTCATGCTTTTGGAGCAGGTTTTATGTTGGCTCTCTCACATGATGTTAGATTGATGAGAGAAGATCGAGGATTTCTCTGCGCAAATGAAATGCAACTTGGATTTAAAATACCGAGACCAGAATTGGCTTTATTTAGACATAAAATTCCTGCGAATTCATTTTTTGAGACCGTTCAATTATCCAAACGTTGGACTGGAGAAGCTGCTTTTGCAGCTGGAATTGTTCAGGGCAAAGGTTCGTATGAAGAATTACCAAGTATAGCAATCAAAAAAGCTGAAGAATTGGCGCCTCTTGCAAAAGATAGGAAGCATTATGCGGCTCAAAAAGAAATGCTCTATGGAGAAAACGCAGCTATAAATCTTATCCACGGACCAGCGCATATGTTGAAAAATTCAAAAGAATTTGAAGTTTAATTCGACTTAAGAATAATTATTTATTTTAGAATATTTTTTATAAGCTTCTTGCTCTTCAATTAAAGAAGTTTGTATAGTTTCTTTGTTAATTTTTTTTTGCTTATCTATATCTAAATACCACCTATTATTAATAGAGAATCTAAATTTTCCAAAAAGACCGTAATATTTACCTATGCTTAGAATCTTAACAGGACCGCCTATTGCCCCAAATCCATGAATATCTCTAAATTTAGAAAAGTTCAACATTACATCGTCGCTATTCAATAGCTGATTTTTATATGGTTTAAAAATTACTTGTTTGCCTTTAACAGATATTTTATCAAATTCGTTAAGAATGCATTTACCGGTAAGAACTATTTGAAAAGAAATAAAACCATTATGGTAATGGATAGGTTCGTATTCATTTTCTTCAAGGCTAATAATCCCGAAACGAAGTCTATTAAAGAAACGAACTTTACTTCCTATGATCTTTAAATTTTTTCCAGTATCACAATAAGAATTAAGAAAAAATGTTTTTAAATCTTGATTTGTTTTAAAAAGCTTATTGACTTTTAATTTTGCATTCTGCGGATCAATTAATTTATTCTCAAGTTGTTTAAATAAATCGTCGAAGTATTGTATTAAATATCCATTGTAATAATCTGGACCATGCCCAAGAGCATCTCTAAATCTTTGAAAAATTTTATACATGGAAAATTTTACTGAAAATAATTATATAGTTTGACTCGATTAAATGTAAAAGCATCACAGAAAACAAAATGAAAAGTTTTTTTCATTATTGGCTTAAACTTTTTCTATTATAGAGTCTAAATCCTCATAGTAAGCTTTGGAATTAGAATTTTGTAGAACAAAATAAAGCACCAATTCCTCGTCTAAATTTCTACTAATTTCTATTAAATCATCGTAATTTTTTTTCTCTAGATCTAAATTATGTTGATTTACCTGGATAAATTCATATTTAAGTGTTTGAAAAAATTTGATTAGTAATTCGGGCTCATAGCCAGAATTTTTCAAGCCGTAAGGCCAAAACTCAGTTAAAATTATTGGCAAATCTCTAGAAATCAATTTTTTTGCCCCGTCTATAGCCTTCCCCTCTGCACCTTGAATATTTAACTTAACGATATTTACAGGCTCATTAATTTTATTTTCAACATAATCATCAAGTTTAATTGCCCTAATCTTAATTACAGACTCTTTATGTTTTATATTTTCTAAAGCAAAGGATCCTAAAGTAGAATAAAAAGAATCTTTAAAAAATATCTTCTCTTCATTCTTATCAGATAAAGCTAATTGATTTAAAATTAAATTATCCAATTTATGATAGGCAATGTTTTTTTTAATATTTTTGAAGCAATCGGGATCAGGCTCGAAAACATGAACGCTCTTACATTTTTTTGAAGCAATCACTGAAAAAAGACCAATATTTCCTCCTACATCTATAACTATGTCATCTTCTTTTAACAATGCAGAAAAAACTTCATGAATTCGGTTATTGTTTTTTGTTGGAATTACTGCATCAACTAAATTTTTAATATCTTTAGAGCTTACATAAAGCTTTATTTTGGAATGTGTTACCAAAATAAACTCAGGAAAAAATTTAAGAAAAAAGCTTAATAAATTTTTAGAAAAGGGTATTGATGAAAAAAACTTTCTTATAAATTTCATATTTTATATCTAATCGTAATTTGCTCCATCTACCATGTCTATATTAATATCTTTGGGCAAATCTAAACCGTCAAGACAAGCAAAATTTATTGCTATCTGATCGGGATATCTTCTTCTCTTGTGATGAGTGTAAACTCCGCAAAGTTTACAAAAATAATGCTCTGCAATATTTTTATTCCATTTGTATAAACCTAAATATTCTTTTCCTTCTAGCAAAGTAAAAAATTCCTGAGGTACCGGTTTCATTACAATAGATTTCTTTCTACACAATGAGCAGTTACATCTATAAATATCCTCATAAATATTCTTCGTCTCTATTTGAAAACGTACTTTCTTACAATGGCAAGATCCTTCAAACATATATTATTCCCACTCAATTTAATCTATACCTTCAAGATTTCTCATATATTTTAGTTCTTGAGGATCTAAATTTAATTTTTTAACTACTGGATGATTTTCATCAATCAATCTCCAAAAAGGAATTTCTTTCCCATGTTCTTCAATTGCTTTCCTGAGAAAGATTCCTGTTGAGACTGGACAAGAATTATCCGCATCCATTTCTTTTGCCAAATCTAATCTCATTTCTTTTGAAGTCTTATGTGTTCCTT
>JAYNHP010000116.1:0-2813 GCA_038108155.1 Flavobacteriales bacterium
AAATAATTTCGAAAGTTTTAATGACTCAACTATTGCTGCTAAGTATCTTTATAATTCTGCTAGAACTAATTTTTTTGGATATCTAAAGGCATCTTCTCATAGAAAAAGACTAAAAAAGTTAAATCTCAATGAAGATATTAAATACTGTCTCACTGCCAACCAGACGGATGTTGTTCCATACAGAGAAGATTATTATTTAAAAAACCTTTCCTAAAATAAATGAAGATCGTTCTATCTCCAACAAAAACCATGATGAATTCACAATTTAAAATTGAAGATTCACCTAGCTCTATTCCTTTTTTTCAAAAAGAGGCAATACATATTCATCAATTATTAAAAGGTTTTTCAAAGCAAAAGTTAAAAACACTTATGAAGTTAAGTGAAAATCTAAATACTCAAACCATCAATGATATTCAGCTTTGGGATTCTGAAAAGTCTCATAAAACTCTAGCTGTTTTTGCATACCAAGGTACCTCTTTCAAATATTTAGAGCCTCAAAAATGGAAATTATCAGATGCTGAGTACGCTCAAAATCATCTGTTAATTCTAAGTGGTCTTTATGGAGTTCTTCGTCCATTTGATTGGATAAATAAATATAGACTAGAAATGGGTCTAAAATTTGAAATAGAGTCAAGTAAAAGCTTGATCCAATTTTGGAAAGATAAAATAACTAACTACTTTAATTCTTTTCAAGAAGATAATTTAATAATAAATTTAGCAAGTAAAGAGTATTCTAATGTTTTGGTAAATAACAGTATTAATAGTACTATAATAGATTGTGCTTTTTATGAAAAATCCAATAATTCATTAAAAGTAGTAGGAACCTATTCAAAAGCAGCAAGAGGAAGCATGGCAAATTTTATTGTAAAAAATAAATTAGAAAGTATTGATGAATTAAAGGAATTTAGGGAATTGGGATATAATTTCTCATCTAATGACTCTAGCAAAAATAAATTAGTTTTTGTTAGGTAAATTTACTTTTTATGGCTTGCAAAATCTTTGGCAAAATATGTCAAAATTATGTCTGCGCCAGCTCTTTTAATGCTCGTAAGAACTTCAATAAAAGTTTGGTTGTAATCTAACCATCCTTTTTCTGCAGCTGCATGTACCATGGCATATTCACCGCTAACATTGTAAGCACTTACAGGAAGGTTAGAATTTTTCTTTATTGTTTGAATCACATCTAAGTAGCTTAAAGCTGGCTTGACCATTAAAATATCTGCTCCTTCAAGTTCATCTAGTTCAGCTTCAATAAGACTTTCACTTTTGTTCCTTGGATCCATCTGATAGGTTTTCTTATCACCGTCTTTAGGTGCAGAATCTAAGGCATCTCTAAATGGACCATAAAATGCACTAGCATATTTGGCAGTATAACTCATTATACTTGTATTTGTAAATTGATTTTCGTCTAATATTTCTCTAATAGCACCAACTCTTCCGTCCATCATATCTGAAGGGCCAATAATATCAATTCCAGCTTCTGCCTGAGCAAGAGCCATTTTGCAAAGTATTTCAAGAGATTGGTCGTTATCAATATTTCCATCAATTACTAACCCATCGTGACCATCTGAAGAATAAGGATCCATAGCAACATCACTCATTATGGTGAATTCAGGAAATTTACTTTTAATAGTTTTAATGGCTTTTAAATAAAAATTCTTGGAACTATAACTGTAAGTAGCTTTTTTGTCTTTGTGACGATTCTCTACAGCTGGAAATAGGACAAAATTATAAATACCCAGTTTTCCACAAGATTCAATTTCTTTAATTAATAAATCTATTGTCCATCGAAAACAATTTGGCATAGATTTAATAGGAAGCTTTTTATTTACACCATCTATAATAAATAGGGGGTATACTAAGTCCTGTTTGTTAAGATTTGTCTCAGCAACCATTTCTCTGATGTTTACTGATTTTCGGTTCCTTCTTGGTCTTTGATTCATTTACTTTAAGTAGTTAAAAGTCTGATCTTTTTTAAGGGAAATTAAAGTTTGATAAATTAATTCTATAACAGAGTTAACATCGTCTTTAGAACACATTTCTACAGTTGTATGCATATATCTTAGAGGTAAAGATATCAGTGCAGATGCAACCCCCATATTTGAGTAAGCAAATGCATCTGTATCTGTTCCTGTACTTCTTGAGGCAGCTAATCTTTGAAAGTCAATTTTATTTTTTTTGGCTTGGTCAATTATAAATTTTAATAGATTATTTTGAACTGCTGGTCCATAGGTCAAAACAGGTCCTTTTCCAGAAGATAAATCACCTTCTACTATTTTTTTAATCATAGGTGTGTTCGTGTCGTGACAGACATCAGTTACAATAGCTACATCTGGTTTAATTCTTTCAGCAATCATTTGTGCACCTCTTAAACCAATTTCTTCTTGAACAGCATTGGTAATGTAAAGTCCAAATGGAAGTTTTACTTTGTTTTCATGCAATAGTCTTGCTACTTCAGCAATCATAAATCCACCCATTCTGTTGTCAAGAGCTCTTCCTACATAGTTGGACTTGTTTAAAACCATAAATTCATCTTCATAGGTTACTACACAGCCAACATGAATACCTAATGCTTCAACTTCTTTTTTACTTCCACAACCACAATCTAAAAATATATTATCTGTTTTAGGAGATTCTTCTTTTGTACCACCACGTCTTGTATGGATTGCAGGCCATCCAAAGACAGCTTTAACCATTCCCTTATCTGTGTGAATATTTACACGTTTGGATGGTGCAATTTGGTGATCACTTCCACCATTTCTTCTTAAATAAATATATCCTTTATCAGTAATATAGTGGACAAACCAAGAAAT
>JAYNHP010000117.1:0-2555 GCA_038108155.1 Flavobacteriales bacterium
AGTATGTGAAAAGGTATTGAAATGGTTTGGGGTGATAAGACCACCAGATTTAGATCAATTTTAATTAAATTATTAATAGGTTATGATTTACAATAAAATAAAGTTTTTTATACTACTGTCTTTGTCTTTCAATGTTGCTTTTGCTGGTAATGAAGACAGAGCTGGTTCTGCTGGTGCTACAGAGTTACTAGTTAACCCATGGGCAAGAAGTTCAGCATGGGGTTCCGCAGGTGTATCATCTGTAAATGGATTAGAAGGTATGTTTCTAAATGTAGCAGGTTTGGCATATGCAGATAAAACTGAAATTCAATTTTCAAGAACTAACTGGCTAGGTTCAATAACAGGCATAGGATTAAATGCTGCAGGTTTAGCTCAAAGAGTTGGTGAATCCGGAGTAATTGGTCTTTCTTTTACTAGTATGAACTATGGAGATTTACAAATTACAACTACTGAACTTCCAGAAGGTGGAATAGGCACATTTAATCCATCTTCCACAAACTTTAATTTGGCTTATGCAAAGAAATTTTCGCAATCTATAAGTGGAGGTTTGAATTTAAAAATAGTTTCACAATCTATAGCAAATGCAAGAGCTCAAGGTGTTGCTATTGATGCTGGTATAAGGTATGTTACAGGAGATCAAGAGCATATTAAATTTTCTATTAGTCTAAAAAATGTTGGCCCTCCCATGTCTTTTTCTGGAGATGGTCTCTCTTTGGATATGTTAAATCCATCAACTAGTATATCTATAGGTATGCAGCAAAGAGTAGCTAGTTATGAGCTTCCTTCCCAATTAAATATAGGTGCTTCTTACGATTTTAATTTTAATGAAAACCAAAAATTGACAGTTGCTGGATCTTTTTCTGCAAATTCATTTTCAAAAGACCAATTTAGAGGAGGTGCAGAATATACACTCAAAACAGAAAAAGCATCTTTCACATTAAGAGGAGGTTTTGTTTATGAAGAATCCCTTTTCAATTCTGTTGAAGTTTCAACAGCACTTTCTGGCCCAAGTGGCGGATTTTCCTTTAACTTTCCATTTGGTGAAAGTGGTTCTGATATCGGAATAGATTATGCTTACAGACAATCTATTTTGGGAGGAATTCACAGTGTTGGTGCAAGAATTAATATTAGTGAATAATTCTAAAGCATTATTTTTAATATTATTTATTTTATCCTGTCTTAACTTTCATGCTTGGCAAGATCCAAGTGTAGCATTACCATCTAATTCTTCATCTTCTTTGCTTTCAAGAGCCGCTAATTGCACACCAGCTAGTGGGAGAAAATTTCTTGAATACAATAACGTCTCAGCTTTAATAGAAACCGGTGGCTCTATGTGGCTAGACCGATCAAGAGGAAAAAATGCATATGAGGTCCCAAAAGGTTCAGGCAATACATTGGTATATATTGGTGCCTTATGGATGGGTGGAATGGACGTAAATAATCAACTAAAAATTGCAGCTTTACGCTATAGAATAGGAAATGACTTCTGGGCAGGACCTCTTTCTACTAACCCAGGTACTGGAGATATAACAAATGGTAAATTAGACTATGGTCCAGCAGAAATTGATGCTGACGATTGTTCTAAATGGGACCAGTTTTTTATAACCAAAAGAAGTGAAGTAGAACTTTTTAATGCTTGGTACGAATGTTCTAATGATCCAAATTGTGATGCTAATTTTGAATACCCTAATTATCAAATACCAGAAAGTATATTAGAATGGGGAAATGCTACTCATGGAAATTTGGCCAAAAATCAAGATTTTTATTTAGCCCCATACTACGAAAGACCTGAAGGTAATATTGGTTATGACCCAATTAATGATGGAGATTACCCATGGTATGATCTAACTGGTCAGATAGATTGTAGAACAAGTAGAAGAGTAACACTTTATGGTGATTATAATATGTGGTGGGTTTTTAACGACAAAGGGAATATTCATACAGAAACTGGTGGAGATCCTATAGGAATGGAGATTAGAGCCCAAGCATTCGCTTTTGCTACCAATGATGAAGTAAACTCTATGACATTTTATAATTACGAACTTATTAATAGATCAACACAAACTCTTACTAATACATATTTCGGTGTTTATTTAGATTCTGATATAGGCTGTTCATTTGACGATTATGTTGGGTGTGATGTCCAGAGAGGATTAGGATATTGTTATAATGGAAATTCTGTTGATGCTATTGGATGTGGGTCTTGGACGACTCCTATTGGTCCAAACCCTCCTGCTATTGGAGTAGATTTTTTTGAAGGTCCATATCAAGACAACGACGGTATTGACAATCCGTTAACTTCTAATATTCCACTAGCATTAAGTCAAGGAGGTATACCTTATAAAGGTTTAGGAGTTGGTTATGGAGATGGAGTTATAGATAACGAACGATTCGGGATGAGAAGGTTTGTTTATTATGATGGACAACTTCCTCAAAATTCGTTTGGCGATCCTCAGACAGCAATTCAATACTATAACTATATGAGAGGACTTTGGAGAGATGGAACCAGATTTGTTTATGGTGCATCAGGAAATATTTCTAGCACAGGTGCTTTG
>JAYNHP010000118.1:0-2500 GCA_038108155.1 Flavobacteriales bacterium
TTTTCCGGGAGTTTGTCCAGTAAATCCTTCCAAAACATAAAAAAAAATTGAAGTAAATGCTATTCCTGCTAGTGAAGCGACTAGACCTATAATACTAGCTGCTATTTCTCCTGAAAATCCAGCTTGAATGGTTTCAAGTTGTGCTTCATCGTAAAAAAAATCTAGTAAAAATGCAGCGATAGTAGCACCTGCATAAATTCCTAGTACAATTCCAGGTAATAAACTAATAATAAAATCTAAAAGAGAAGAACCCAATCTTTTCCCAAATCCTACTCTTTCAATCTCTTTATTTAATATTAATGATTCTTCCATAATTATAAACTTACAAAATTAATAGCTAATTACATTCTTTTTTATTATTTGGCCATTGCTGAGAATAATTTTCACTGTAAAAAAGCCTTTTAGTTTTTTTACATCCAAAGAAATATTATTGCTTCTTAAACTGCCCAAGCTTTTAATTTCTCTTCCAATCTTGTCGTAAATAATAATCTCTGCAATTTCAGATTCGCTATAAATATTTAAGATTTCTAAAGATGGATTAGGATATGTAACTACATAGATTTTTTTTAATTCGTTGAGGCCAACATTTGGACAGTTACCTGGCATATTGTTATCCAACCATATCAATCTTTCGCTAATCCAATTTTTAAACTTTATAATTTCCCCAGAGTAGGTGGTGGGTTGAATGCCAATTTCAGGAGTCCCTACATTAACTCCTAATATGGGCCATCTTGTAAAATGTCTTTCTTGTGCATCGTTTAAAATATTTTCTAAAGAATCAATAAAATGAAATAGGTTAGAGGTATCAAGAATAGTATTTCTAAGGTTAAAATATCTACAATTTAATTCATTTGTAAAAGTAGAATCTTGAATTAGTCTAATGTACCAGCCAGGTGGTTTAACATCTGTTGGTCCAGAATAATCGTGTCTCCATCCAGCACCATTTAGCATAGAAGAGCTATGATCTTTGTATGCCCAATCAAAGTCCCAAACTGGACCTGCATAAATAAGAGAATCTTTACTTGATTTATCTTTATGGAAATTCCTGCTTTTTTTAAACCCATCTACATTTCTTGCAAATTCGTTTACAATAAAGTAGTCTATAAATGATCTTGTATTAATAAAAGGTCTGTATCCAAATACAGGATCGTCAAAATCTGAACCCCAGAGAGCATCCTCAAAATCACCTACTAATGTTTGTATATAGTTTTTCTGCTGTAAAGAAATCTCATCATAGTCTGGATAATTATACACAAATCTAACTTCATCATTTGGAAAATTTGGATTATTGTAATTAGATACCCAACTATTATTCCCATTCCAATAATCCACTCTAAAAATATAACCGCCAGTTAAACTATCGCCAGCGTTGTCATCTAAATCTAGTTTAGATATGTCTACTCTTCCGTTATCTCTTTTAATTTTCTCTGTAAAGACATAAATACCATTATAAATATCATTTATTACTACCTCGCATAACTTTGTTCTTGGGGCATAGTGACCCATTTTTTCAAATAAATCAAATGCTAAGACATTTCTTAGAAAAGTCTTGTCGTTGTAATTTGCTAATAGTATCCAATCATTTTCTTGAGGCATTCCAAACAAAGGAACATTGTTGTTATTTCCTTGAATATCTCTAGTTTCTATCCCAAATGGCTTTTGAGGAAGGGTAGCAGAGTAGGAACCTCTTATTTCAATTCCAGCAATCCCTTGATAAACATTTCCTGAATCATTTGGATAGTTTAGTCCTTGAGGGTAATTGTCTATTATTTTAAAATCGACATTTATCTTAGGTTCGTCTACAATTATTTGATTGTTGGTATTGATAATTATTAGTGGAATATTGGAAGAGTCAGGTGGATTAAGTCCAATGGATTCGTTTATATTAAGCTGATAGTTTCCATTTGAAGTTGCACTGTAGCCATCAACTACAATGTAGTAAGTAGTATTGGCATTAAATAATTGAGCAGTTATTTTAGAATTATAAGGTGCAGAATAGTTTGGAGATTGGCAACCATCTTCTTGACATCCAACAGGAGGATTAGAGCAGTTGTTTTCAAATACATATAACTGGCAATCGTAATCTGTTATATCTTGACAGAGACTAATGTCTACATAAATATCGTTGGCTCCATTAGTAAATTGGTAGACAATATCATTGGCTCCACCTTGGTTTCCATAATCTAGACAAGAAGCAAAATAATCATCGTTTGCATTGTTGGTATTGCCAGTTGCTATATAGGGAAGAGAATTTACTACTATTGCGTTGGAACAATTCTCACCAAGTAATTGACTTGAAAAGTCATTGAAAATAAATAAAAACAATACAAAAAATAGATAATGAATTTTCAAAATGAAAAGAATTTAATATAAATGTATAAATTTATTCTGTTATGAGTCAGAAAGTATTGGTTGTAGGGGCTAGTGAAAATCCATCAAGATATTCCAATAAAGCTATTATAAAACTCAATGAAAATGGTTACAAAGTTTTTGCTTTTGG
>JAYNHP010000119.1:0-2459 GCA_038108155.1 Flavobacteriales bacterium
GCAATAGACAGATTAAATAATAAATATTCTACAAAAAAATTAAAGTTAGCTAATCAGGACTTAAAACGGACTTGGAAAATGCGCCAAGCCCATTTATCTCCTGAATATACAACTAATTTAAAGGATATAATTAAAGTTAAATGAATAAGGGTAACCGACAAGCATTAGAGTTTTTTATTCCAAAGTCACCTAATGATATAAATGGAGCGATTTATTTTGATACTGGAATATCTGCAGGGTTTCCTTCACCTGCAGATGACTTTATGCAACAGCGATTATCCCTAGATTCGGAGCTTATTAAGAATAAGGAAGCTACATTTTTTGCGCGGGTAAGTGGTCAGTCAATGATTGACGCTGGGCTTAATGATAATGATCTTTTAGTCATTGATCGAAGTCTTTCACCCTCACATAACAGAATTGCTGTGTGTTTTTTAGATGGAGAATTTACGGTTAAAAGATTAAAGGTAAAAAAAGGGGAAATCTGGTTACAGCCTGAAAATAAAAACTATGAGGCTATAAAAGTAACACCTGAAAATGATTTTATGATATGGGGGATTGTAACTAATGTCATCAAGAAAGTATAATTAAATTTCCTTTCTTAGTCTCGCAACGGGGATATCTAATTGCTCACGATATTTAGCTATAGTTCTTCTAGCAATAGGATAACCTTTTTCTTTTAAAATACTAGCTAGCTTTTCATCTGTATGAGGGCTTTTCTTGTATTCTTCGTCAATTACAGTTCTTAAAATACTTTTTATTTCAATAGTTGATACTTCTTCACCGTCAGCATTAGTCATAGATTCACTAAAAAAATCTTTTATAAGCTTTGTGCCATAAGGTGTATTTACATATTTACTGTTAGCAACTCTAGAAATTGTTGATATATCCATTCCAATTTCGTCAGCAATATCTTTTAAAATCATTGGGCGAAGTTGTTCTTCATCTCCAGATAAAAAATAGGCTTTTTGATAGTTCATGATAGCACTCATGGATACAAATAATGTTTCTTGCCTTTGTTGAACAGCTTCTATAAACCATTTTGCCGAATCTAGTTTTTGTTTTATAAACTGAATAGCCTCTTTTTGAGCTTTAGATTTATCTTTGGAAGCTTTATATCCTTCTAACATTTCATTGTACGATTTTGAGACGTGAAGCTGAGGAGCATTGCGTGAATTTAGGGTAAGTTTTAATTCTCCTTCTAAAATTTCTATTGTAAAATCTGGAATAATATGTTCAATTGAACGTACATTATTTGAAAAAGAATTTCCAGGCTTTGGGTTTAAACGTTCAATTTCATGAATAGATTCTTTTAATATTTCTTCGCTAATATTGAATTTTTTTAATAGTTTTTTGTAGTGTTTTTTTGTGAATTGGTCAAAAGCGGTATCAAGAATTTGTATAGCTACATTAATGCTTGGGGTTAAATCTTTTCTTTTTAGCTGAATTAGTAAGCATTCTTTTAAATTTCTTGCTCCCACTCCTGCAGGGTCAAGACGTTGGATAATATGTAAAATGTCTTTAATTTTTTCAATATTAGTGTAAATATTTTGTGTAAAAGCTAGGTCATCAGTTAAATCTAGTAATGGCCTTCTAATGTATCCACTCTCATCAATACTTCCGATTAAAAATTTTGCGATTAAGTAAGATTCATCATTTAGCCGAAAAGTATTAAGCTGACTAGTAAGATACTGCGTAAAAGATATTCCGGATGCGTAAGGAATAGTTTTATCATCATTATCAGAGTTATAATTGTTTGATCTTAATTTATAATCTGGGATTTCATCATCACTAAGGTAATCATCAATATTTATATCATCAGTTATTATTTGGTCAGAATCTTCGTAATCATTATCATTAAACGACTCATCTAATTCACTGGGTTTGTCATCTTTACCACTTTCCAACGCTAGATTTTCTTCAATTTCTTTTTTTATTCTCTGTTCAAAAGCAAGAGTTGGTAATTGAATAAGCTTCATCAACTGGATTTGTTGTGGAGATAGTTTTTGAGAAAGCCTGAAGTTTAAAAATTGCTTAAGCATTGCCTTTTTAGGTTTTTATAAATTTAAAAAAAAACAAACTAAAAAATAAAAATAAATTTTTGGTTAATATTATTTTGAGTTTTTAAAATTCTGCATTTAAAGGGGTTCTTGGATATGGTATAACATCTCTGATATTACTCATCCCCGTTACGAACATCACTAGGCGTTCAAAACCTAGACCAAAACCAGAGTGAACAGCTGTTCCATATTTTCTTAAGTCAAGATACCACGAAAGTTCTTCTTCTGGAATGTTAAGAGAAACCATTTTTTCTTTTAGAATTTTAAGGCGTTCCTCGCGCTGAGACCCTCCAACAATTTCTCCAATTCCTGGGAATAAAATATCCATAGCTCTGACCGTATTGCCATCTTCGTTCAAACGCATATAAAAAGCTTTAATATTTGCAGGATAATCGAATAAAA
>JAYNHP010000120.1:0-2374 GCA_038108155.1 Flavobacteriales bacterium
ATCATAATATTATATAAAACATAAATAAGCCTCCAGTAAAATAACTGAAGGCTTACAATAATTTAAGTTAGGTTTTCCTAGTCACAATTGTCAGGAATAATTGTAGTTTCGAATACTAAGCTTAAGATAGATAGATCTCCTTCATGACAATCAGCAATTAACCATGTGTCCTGAAATTGTGTAGAATTCGAATTCAAACTCATTAAATATCCATTGCCTGTGACATTTAAATCCCAAACCCCTGTGGTAGTGATAGCGTTTCCTTCAACCACTTCAAATGTGTAATCTGGATTAATAATGTAGGTGTAAATATCATTATTAACATTTACCCATGAGCAATTTGATAATAGAACTTCAACCTCTTCAATTGAACAATCTTCTAAACCTTCTTCGACACAATCTATTGAGTAAAGCTCAGCTTGAGGAGATACTAGACTTTGCATTTCTAAACTTTCATCACATACAGTAACTACCCATTCGTCATTGTAGATAGATGAGTTTGCTGCTAGGGTTATGTAAAAGGTCTCGTTTCCAGTATTTATAATAAATTCCCCAGATGTAAGAAGACTATCGCCGGACTGCACTTGGTATGTTCCATTATTGAAAAAGTTATATAGATATTGGTCATCGTCAACAAAATCAATTTGCCAAAAACAATTTATTAAACCACTTAAAATGTCTTCCGGGAGGCAATCGACAACTCCAACATTATCATCGCCAATGCAATCTTCTATTATAGCTTCTAGCTCATCATAGTCATTAATTGTAACTATCGAATCATTTTCAATTATAATATCTAATGGAAGTACTAAATCAATGTGATAGGCACCGTATGTAGCATTAAATAGTTCTTCACGAGAATTTACAGTTACAGGATCTCCTTCGTCTAATATTATTGAAATAGGATACACAAATTCAAAACATTCTCCATCACCAGATTCGTAGTCTATTTGGCATTCTTCACTAAAATCGTCCTCAGTGAAACCATCGCATATCGCATAGCAAGCATTTGGATATGAAATTGTAAATAGTTCTCCATCTAAATCTGTAATATCAATACAAACAGGGTCATATTCTTCAGTACAAATACAATCCTCTACCTCGTCCTCAAAATCACAGTCTTCTAATAAACTTAAAAATTCATCTTCGCTATTTATAGTTTCTATTTCTAGAGCATTACTATTTTCATTGTAGATTTCCACTTCAAAAGGAAACGCAATCCCATTTATAAATAAATTTTCTGTTGAAGCAAAATAAATTTCTATTAGTTCATCTAAACTATTTACTGTTACTGTAGTACCCGTATTAAATGAAAGATTGATTGGGTATACAAAATCAAAACAAAAATCAAAGACAATATTGCCAGCAGGATTTTCCGCTTCGTCTACATTTCCATTGTCATCATACTGTTGGTTAAGTCTACTTAAAGTTGTTACAATAGATTCACTTTCCTCGGTATTATGTAGATTATCAATAATAACTACTTCATTAGTACAAGACATCAAAACTGTAAGTACCATTAAAATACTAAAAATTAAAAGTTTAAAATTTTTCATTTTTTTCATTTTTTATTTTTAAAATTATTGAGGTTAATCTTCTTAAAGACAACTTAAAATATAAAAACCCTACTTTTTTATTAAATTATTTTATTTATAGTTTTGGGTTAAAATTAAAGCCAATTTAATGTCAAAATACAATCGAAATATATGTGATTCAAATTCTTTTGAGGCTATATATAATACTTATGCTAAAGAAATTAGACGGTTTCTTTTTTATAAAACTCAAGATATAGATAAATCTGAAGATATTTTACAGGATGTGTTTATAAAACTTTGGGAGAATTGTAACAAAGTAGACCCTAATAAAGTGAAGAGTTATATTTATAGTATTGCTAATAATATGTTTCTAAATGATATAAAGCATCAAAAAGTAGTACAAAATTACCGAAAACATAATGGGAACGACATTACCAATGAGTCCCCTGAATTTATTGTGCTTGAGAAGGAGTTCATGGAAAAGTTAGAATCTACAATTGATAAGTTACCAGAAAAACAGCGTGAAGTATTTCTAATGAATAGAATTGAAAAAAAGAAATACAAAGAGATTGCTATACATTTAGATATTAGCGTAAAAGCTGTAGAAAAACGTATGCATAAAGCCTTGGTTGTTATAAGAAAGGAAATTGGTGATGTTTAACTAAAATTGTAAGTAGGGTATTCATCTAGTTAATTGTCATAAAAATAGAAATAAAATGAAAAATCAGAATTCACATATAAATGAAGAAACGTTTTTAGCCCAGTGGCTAGAAGGAAACCTCTCAGATAAAGAACTTAAAAATCTTATTAATGAGGCTGATTATAATGTTTATTTAAAG
>JAYNHP010000121.1:0-2316 GCA_038108155.1 Flavobacteriales bacterium
GTGTGGATAAACTGTAATAGATAATGTACAATTTGTGATATCAATTTCCTTAATTTCCCAAACTACATAAGATTGATTTTCGTCCCTTTTCCCAATTTTAAGTTCATATCCTTTAAATGGAATCCATTTTGTAAATATTCTAAGATATTTTATTCCATTTAAATATTCTAACTCATCTATATGTGATGTCTCTTCCCACGAAATAACCGAATTTTTTTTACAAAAAGGATGAAATAAATTAAGATGGTTTGGAGCACTTATTACATTCCAAACTTGTTTTGAGCTATGATTCAAATAAAGTTGACAATTAATTCCTCTAACATTTTTAAAATTATTCATTTTGATTTTTTACAGTAGGTCATTTTTTACTTTTAAAATTCCGGTTGTCGCGCGTTCTTCAATTACAATTAAATTTGAATAATTTATTAAAGCTGGGGTGGGGTCTATATAGTATACTTTAGTATTTAAAGGAACATAGTTTATTAAACTTGCTGCAGGGTATACCTGCATAGAAGTTCCAACAATAATCAAAATATCAGCTTTTTCACAAATGGAGATTGCATTTAACATCAATGGAACATCTTCCCCAAACCAAACAATATGTGGCCTTAACTGAAAACCATCTTTACATAAATCTCCAAGAAATAAATCTTTTCTCCAGGATTGAATATTATTTTCATTTTTAGTACTTCTAACTTTAAAAAGTTCACCATGTAAGTGTAAAACAGAGCTGCTACCTGCTCTTTCGTGAAGATCATCCACATTTTGAGTAATTATAGAAACTTTATGAATTTTTTCAAGTTCTGTTATAGTTTTATGAGCAAAGTTAGGATGTACTTCTAGTAATTGTCTTCTTCGCTGATTATAAAATTCCAAAACTAATTCAGGATTATTTTTAAAACCCAATGGTGTAGCTACTTCCATTACATCATGGCCTTCCCACAAACCATTACTATCTCTAAATGTTTTAAGACCGCTTTCGGCGCTTATGCCTGCTCCACTTATAACAACAATATGCTTCATTGTGAAATTATATATACCATTAAATTTAGGAAAAGTTAACTTAGTTAAAAAGCACAGATAGATTTATAACAATTTTTGATATTTCAATATTCAAAATCTATTTAGATTATATAACTAATAACAGAAACTTTTTAAGCAACAAATATAGTTTTGTTTAATTATTTTGTACATTTGTTAAACAAAATTAGTGGAATATGATTCTTGAAAAAACAAAAAAAAGAACTACAAAAGATGATTCTTTTTCAAAACTTTTAAAAAAAGCTGAATTAGAATATGAAATTTATCTAAATAAAAAGTATTTAAATATTCTAAACCAATAAAATATAAAAAGGTTAAGAAAGCAAAGGAATATTAATTATACCTAACAGGTTTAATAACCAGAAAAATAATAGAAATACAATTGCCCAAATAATAGAAGATTTAATAAATTTTATTGCTGTATTCTTCATTTTTGAATGTTAAAGTAAGAAAAAATTAAGAATGCAAATAGAGATTAAAGTCTTAAAAAAATAATTTATTTATTATCAATATTATAACACTTATTGTAACACCTAAAGAAAAAACAACCATTAAATGTTGTTTCCATATTTTATGCTCAATGAACTCCTTTTTGGAATATGATAGGTTTTTATTGTAAACTATCCATTTAAAAAGCCAAGTTTTATAGATGTTTTTATATGGGCTACTCATTTAAAAATTTAATTATCACAACATTCTCCTTTTTTATGCTTTAATACTTCTGCTCCATATTAGCTTTTTCTACTGTACTTTCTTTACCATTTTGAAATACTACTACTTTACATTTAATAAAATCATTCTCTTTGAAAAAATCCAGATCATTCAAAACATCATTGTAATCATCTCTCGATAATGAGAAATAACTAATTTTACTATGGTAATTACCTTTTAATATTTTATAATCGAAAAATATTTTGTCCTGAATTTTTTTAGAGTTTATACTGTTAGCAACATCGATAAGAACTCTGAATTCGTAGTTATTCTTATATTGAGAGGATGTTGATTTTATAATCCTTGCGTTGATTATATCATTTTCATAAATCTCGTCGAGTGCTTTTTGAGCATTTAAAAGAGAATTATACTTTTTTGAGTAATATTGATAACCCATAAATCGTTTTCTTGAACTAATATTTAAATAAGGGAGTTTTATTTTTAACTCAGACATAACTGTGTTTTTACTGGATTTAAAAACCCCTAGTTCAATATAATATACATTTGGCACTTGATAATCTAAATCAATTATCCTGTAAGTATTTTTTTTAGTTTCTTTTTCTA
>JAYNHP010000122.1:0-2285 GCA_038108155.1 Flavobacteriales bacterium
TCATGGCTAACCATAAAATACCATCATTATCAAATTCAATATCCATTACCTGATTTTTTTTAAGTTTTATTTTTTCGGATAAATCTTCGAACTTGTTATCTTGAAATCTTGTTAGTCTATCTCTTTGAACCAACCACATTGAACCATCACTGTTAATTTCTATATCAACAATTAAATTTTTAGGTATATCACTATTTGAAATATCGTAGTATTGAACAATCACTCCATCCTCAATTTTATAAAGACCATTATTTCCAGCTGCCCAAATAAATCCATTATCATCAATTTTAATATCATTAATTGCTTCAAAATTTTTAAAGCCTTCATTTTCCGTAAAAGTATTTATAGATTCGGGATCATAGAAAAAAACACCATTCATATTAGTAGAAATGAAATACATTCCATCTTTTGTTTTATTTATTGATGTAATTCTATAAGATTTTAAACCTTCTTTGTCAAGACTAATTATATTTTTAAATTCGTTATTTTCTAATCTGCATAGTCCTGTTTGTGTACCTATTAAAAGGCTATTTTCGTCAATATGTATATCTAAAATTACGTTATTAGGAAGTCCATCAGATTGTGTAAAATAGTTGAATTTGACACCATCATATTTTATTAGACCAGATCTTGTTCCTAGCCATATTATGTTGTTGTTATCTTTTTTAACAACGTTTATAAAATTTCCTCCCCAAATTTCATTATTGAAATTTTCTATATTAATTGGTTTAATAATTCCTTTACTAAAAATTGAAAGGCCATTTGAAGTCCCTATCCAAATATTATTACCAACTACTGTAATACATTGAACATTTCCATCTCCAATTCCATCTGAGAAATTATAATTTGTGAATTTATCGTTCTTTAAAACTGAAAATCCATTATTTGTCCCAACTAAAATATTTCCTTCTTTATCTTGATTTATTGCACCTATTATTTCAGAAGGTAAACCATTTTTTGAAGTGTAATGTTTTAATATTTGTCCATCTTTCCATTTAACTAGTCCTTGAGTAGCGAAACCTAACCATATAAAACCACTTTCATCTTCAAATATTTCTCTTATAGGATCGTTAGGTAATCCATTTATGTAATTATAATTTTTTACTGACAATCCATCGTATACAGAGAGCCCATTAAATGTTGCAAAATATATTAAGTCCTCTTTAGAAATAACAGATTTAATTATACTATTACTAAGCATTCCATCAAACATACTTACTCTTCCCCAAGAAGTATTAATTTGTGTTGGTATTTTAAAATCAATATTTTCAAATGGCTTTGTATTTTGATGAATATTAAATATCTTTTTTTCATTATTTTCTTTGAAGAAAATGTCATGATTTGATTTACTAGAAATTTTGATAATCCATTTTCCAATTGGTGGTGTAAAATTAAATTTCCCGGAATTATCCGTTAGTACAGTACCGAAAGTCTCATTTGTTTTAAAATCAATTAAACTAACTTTTATACCGGGATGAGAGTTCTTACCCTCCAAAGTTGAAACCGTTCCAGAAATAGTAGAGAATTGGTTTAGAATTAATTCTTTTTCTAATATTTCACTCTCATAGATTTTTATTTTTTTTGACCATTTATAGACTTCATTATTGCCACTTGAAAGCATATATTCACCAGGCTTTAATGATAATGAATATTCACCATTTTCGTCTAAGCGATAGTATCTAGTTAGTTTTTTATTTCTTATTCCAAAATATCCAAACTTATTAGGTTCTTTATTCTCATTTAGAACTTTTAAATTGATTTTTGACAGTTTTTGATCCTCAATTTTTAAAGAAAATTGAGATTTATAACTCCCGTTTGGTTTTCCAATAATTACAATACTATTCTCTCCTTTCTTTAGATTGTAATTAAATTTGATGTTGTTGGACCCATTAGATGTTTTAACTTCACTACCATTTATAAATATTTTTGATTCCATAGCAAAGTGGAAATAAAGAAAACTATAGTTTGAATTTTTCTCAGATTCTATTTTACTAGATATTACAAATCTGTTGTTAAAATTAATTTCATCATAAATTTGATATAATGAAAAAGTAATGTTGTTAAATTTTGATAGATTTAGGTTTCTTAAGTTTTCTTTTTTTAAGTTGGTGTAAAAATCATCTGATTGAATGATTTCTTTATTATTTATTGAATCATTAATTTTTGCTACTAACCATTTATTAATATTTGTTTTATCTGTTGAATTCAATGGTATTTTAACCTGAGAACAAAACAAGTTAGATACTAAAAGCAAACTACCTAGGAAAAATATTTTCTTAATCATT
>JAYNHP010000123.1:0-2213 GCA_038108155.1 Flavobacteriales bacterium
GAGGCGGCGGGTATCGAACCCGCGTCCATCAATTTATCCCTATCAGCTCTACATGCTTAGATTCATCTTTTAAATTCCTTTTTTAACTCTCCGATGAGCAGGATAGATAAAAAGTATTCTGTTAAAACTTATCAGAAAAATCACAGAAATAATTTTCTGAGCAACCTATTAATTGACTTTCTTTTACCCTAATAGGTATTAGATAAAGAAAGCTAGCCAAATTATGCGGCTAGAGCGTAGTTTGCTTTATTGCCAACTAATTTTTTTGTAACTTCATTTAACGAGCTAGTTACATTCTCGACATGCACATTAAGTTCAAAAACAGATGTCTAATCCATTTCGCCCCCAAATGGACGACCATTTTAATCAAATTTTTAAAACTTGCTATTAAGTTTTAAATTTTTAGCTTTTTCCTTTTTCCATTCTTTTTGCTTGATGCTTTCTCTTTTATCAAACTTTGATTTTCCTTTCCCTAAACTAATTTTTAATTTTACTAAATTTTCTTTCCAAAAAATTCTTATCGGTAAACAAGTAAGTCCTTTTTCTTGTGTTCCTTTAAAAATTTTCGATAATTCTGACTTGGTAAGTAATAATTTTCTTGTCCTCAAAGGGTCAACTTCATGAGTGACTTCTTGTAAGGGAGAAATCGACATACCAATAATCCATGCTTCTCCCTTTTTCATCAAAATGTAACTATCCTTGATATCCACTCTTGATGATCTAATAGACTTAACTTCCCAACCTAACAAGGATATCCCAGCTTCAAAATTTTCACCCAATTCATAATTGAACTTAGCTTGTCTATTTTCAATGATAGGTTTTCTATTAATTTTTTTATCTTGGCCCATTGGATTAGTATAACTTGTTAAAAGTCCTATAAAATTATTTGACATGAGTACTTCAAAAATTTGGCAAGGAAATTCAACATTCATCTTAGCCGCAGCAGGATCCGCTGTTGGATTGGGTAATATTTGGAAATTTCCTTATATGGTTGGTTCGAATGGAGGAAGTGCGTTTGTCCTAATTTATCTGATTTGTATATTTGCTATCGGATTGCCGGTCATGGTTTCTGAAATAATAATTGGAAAATACGGTCGGAAAAGCCCTGTGAATTCATTAAAAAAAATATCACAAGAATATGAACTCAATATTAATTGGAAATATTTAGGAGTATTAGGAGCTTTAGCAGGGATTCTCATACTTTCTTATTATAGTGTTTTTGCTGGAATGGCCTTTTCTTACATTTTTAACTTGTTTCCATCAGGACTTGAAAATCCTTCTAATTATTCATCTAAATACTTTTTAGATTTTACTTCCTCTCCCGGAAAATTAATTTTTTGGCATTCTCTTTTTCTCATTACTACATGTTTAATTGTAGGGCTTGGCGTTATCAAAGGAATAGGTAAATCTGTCAATTTTTTAATGCCTTTCCTATTTATATTCATTATTTTGATTTCATTATATTCATCTTATGTTGGAGACTTAAAAAGCACTTTAAGGTTTTTATTTAATCCAGATTTTTCCGCCATTACGCCCGACGTAGTCATAAGTGCTATGGGTCAAGCTTTTTTTTCCTTATCTATTGGAATGGGAGCAATTATGGCTTACGGGGCCTACATGCCGGAAAAACAGCTCATAGGCAAAACTGTCCTAACAATTATCTTATTAGATACTTTTGTTGCACTTGCTGCTGGAATAGCTATTTTTCCAATTGTATTTAGCAATGCCTCATTAGAAGTAACTGCAGGTCCAGGACTTTTATTTGAGACTCTACCAGTTGCATTTTATTCTCTCCCTTATGGAAACTTATTTTCCATTATCTTTTTTTTATTAATATCAATTGCAGCATTAAGTTCTTCAATATCGCTTTTAGAAACCTTTACCGCTTGGATGGAAGAGAAAAAAAAATATACAAGATCGATAATTGTTGTTTTTTTAGGCTCACTAATTTGGTTTTTAGGGCTTGCCAGCATCCTTTCGTTTAATATCTGGTCGGATGTAAAATTATTTGGATTAAACTTTTTAGAGTTATTGGATTACCTGACTAACAATCTTATGTTGCCTTTAGGTGGTTTTTTTGTTGTCTTATTAATTGGATGGTTTATGCCTTATGACTTTTTAAAGCAAAATTTAAATTTTAATGAATTTAGTTTTAAGATTTTTTATTTCTTTTTAAGGTATGTTTGTACTAGTTCTATTGTTCTGATTTTTCT
>JAYNHP010000124.1:0-2203 GCA_038108155.1 Flavobacteriales bacterium
ATAATAATTCTACAATTTAATACCCAAAAAACACTCATTTTATAATTGTTTAAAATGTCTACTAAAAAAAGTATGAAGTCTATTTTATTATGAGTAGATTTATGAATGTTTAACAATATATTTCCATTACAATGAAAAACATTTATTTATCTACACTCTTTTTAATTCCTATTTGCATACTTTCTCAAAATACTTCAAAGTTAGACCATCAAAAGAGAGTTCATGTCAAAAATGACAATACCTATATACAGAAATCTCTGCCTATTTATTTAAATTTTTCAACAGAACCCAATGGTAAAAACTACACCTTAAATAGCAAAGTTTCTAAAGACTATACAAACCCTATGTATTTAGATACTGAGGGTATAAATTATATTAGAAGTAAGTGGGCAGTAGATAAAAACACTAAAAAAACTGTATCTCCTCAACAAGAAATCTTATACGAGATTTATGCTGACGGATTAGCGCCTAAAACAACCTCGGTTTTCAAAAATGCACCAAAATATATCTCTGATAAAAATTATTATGGAAAAGGGCTTGTTGTTGATTTAAACGCAAAAGACTATGGATCAGGCTTAGAAAATATTCATTTTAGATTAAATTCTGATGGCTTTAAAGTATATAATTCAAGTTTAGAAATGAACAAAGAAGGAACTGCAGAATTATATTATTATTCCTCTGATAATGTTGGAAATTCGGAAAGAATAAAAAGTAAAAACTTTGTAGTAGACTTAACCCCACCTACTTCATCTCATACTATAAAAGGAATAGTATACCAAGAAACTATTTTATCTCCTAAAAGTTCCTTTAAGTTATCTTCTGAAGATAATTTATCTGGAGTAAAAAATACTTTTTATTTATTTGATGGAGCTGATAAATCCTACTACAGTACTAATATAAAATTGTATAATTTGAAAGATGGTGACCATGTTTTGAAATATTGGTCAAATGATAATGTGAAAAATAGTGAAAAAGAAAATGCGAAAACATTCTCATTTTATCTTGACAAAATTTCTCCTGTATCAAAAATGGATGTAGTTGGAGACTTTTATAAGGGAAAATATAATTATGTAAGTGAAAGAACAGAGTTTAAAATTACTTCTACTGATAACAAAGCAGGTGTGAAAAATATATTCTATCGAATAAACGGAAAAGAAAAATCAACATATTCCGGAAATTTTAAATTACCAAACAAACAAGGGGTTTATACAATCAAATATAATGCGGTTGATAATGTAGAAAATATTTCAAAAAATTATTTCAAAACTTTATTTTTAGATAATACTGCACCCGAAACTTGGATTAAGTATGGTTCTCCTCAGTTCTTTAAAGATGGAGAATTATTTATAACTAGTAAAACAAAAGTTATTTTAAATTCCAAAGATGGCGAGTCTGGAGTTCAAAATACTTTATATTCTATTGATAATCAAGCAATGAAAAATTACAGTTCTTTTACTGTTGAAGGAGAGGGTAAGCATTCCATAAATTTTTATTCTACTGACAATGTTAATAATGCACATGAAAAAAGAGAAAGTAAATGTCATGTAGACAATACTCCACCTGAAATATTTCACAACTTTAGTATCGAACCATCTGGCACTAAAAAAGATGGAGGAGAAACTTTGAATGTTTATCCTAACTACACTAGATTATACTTAGGAGCAACAGATCAAAAGGTTGGTACAGACAAGATTTTATATTCCATTGGAAAAGGTAAGCTTGTTCCTTATTCAAGTGGATCTTCTTTAGATATTTCAGAGTTAAATACTTTTTTGAAGAACAAACTTTATGAAGTTAACGTTCAGGCTATAGATAAGTTAGGTAATAAAAGTGAAAAAACAATTAGATTCTTTGTAGGAAAAGGTAACTAATTGGTTTTTAGTGAAATCGTCATTTCTACTTCGTCGCCCACTAACATATCTTTTTTAGAGCCTTTATAAGTTACTCCATATTTTTGTCTATCAAATTTTAAAGTTCCAGTAGCAGATTTTGTTTCTAAATCAAAAATTACATTTTCTACTACTTCACTGTTTGTTATACCTTTTACTGTGAGATTTCCATAAACTTTGTTACTTCCTAAATTTGAACTTGTAATTTCAAAAGTTGCAGTAGGGAAGTTGGCAACATCGAAAAAATCAGGGGATTCTAAATGTGCTACTAGTTTGTTTTCTTCAGTTTTATATAAACTATCAGATTGAGTCAT
>JAYNHP010000125.1:0-2188 GCA_038108155.1 Flavobacteriales bacterium
TCAACTTTTTCTTACTTTAATGGTTTAAAACTTATGAAATGAATATTCCTATATCTGAACCCCTGCCATTGTTTAAATTGTTGTTTAATAAATTTTTATTGATCTTAATTATTTCATCCTTCATAAAATGTAAAAAGGATGTTTCGCCCGATGTAGATTTTGAAGGATATTCTTTAGTTTGGAGTGATGATTTTGATGATAATGAAATAAATTCTCTAAACTGGGTTCACGAGCTAGGAGATGGTACAGCATATGGTCTTCCAGCAGGATGGGGAAATAATGAGATTCAATTATACACAGATAATATAGAAAATTCTTACATAGAAACTGATGAAAACAACACCTCCTCATTGGTAATTGAAGTTACTGAAGAAAATCCAGGAGAATATTTATCAGCCAAACTCACTACCCAAGGATTAAGAAACTTTAAATATGGGAAAATAGATGCTAGAATAAAACTACCAACAGGACAGGGAATGTGGCCAGCTTTTTGGATGTTGGGAGAAAATAAATCAATCATTGATTGGCCTGGTTGTGGTGAAATTGATATAGTAGAATTAGTTGGTCATTCTCCAAGCACAGCTCACGCTAATGTCCATTATACAAATGGAAATAATGAATATAGTAATGACGAAGGAATGCCAAAAACCATAAGCCAAACTTTCGATCAAGAATATCATAATTTCTCTATAGATTGGACTCCATCAGAAATTAACTTTAGTTTAGATGGTGAGATTTACAAGACTACAAACTTAAGTGATGATATGAAGGAATTTCAACGTTCTTTCTACCTAATTCTAAATGTTGCAGTTGGTGGCCCTTGGGCTGGGAATCCGAACGCTTCTACTACTTTTCCTCAAAAAATGTATGTAGACTACATCCGCTACTATAGTAAAAACGATTTTACGCCACCTATCGAACCTGAGCTAATCATTGCTGAAGAAACAGTTGGAAATTATGTGCCTCCTACTTTAGCTGAACAAGCATTTAATTCATCCTTTAATCATTTTCAAGATTTAGAATTAAATATTTTTGGAGCTGGAGGAGAACCCTTTATTACTGCTTCTGATAGCTCAATAGAAGGAGATAGTGCTTTACTTTTTAGTTTTCCAGGTGGTAACTGGGGAGGTGGATGGTTTGAATCACCCACCGGAAGTGATTGTAGTTCATTTTCAAACGGAAGATTGGTTTTTTCTTTAAAAATTCCAAACGATTTTTATGATGCAGAAATTAAATTAGAATCTTTTACAAATAGTGCATCAGTATATTTAATAGATTACACATCAACTCCTGTTGCTAATGGATACGTAGAATATTCTATCCCTATAACTGATTTTATAAATTTAGATTTAACTGAAATGAAAATTCCATTTGCACTTTGGAATCCAAAAAACTCAGTTGGGGCTTTTGATCCATTTGATATTTATGTTGATAATATATATTGGGAACCATAATTGACCTTAAAGAATATTATTTAAATTAAGCTCTGTAAATCCAAATAATTATTTAGGTATTTTAAGAAAGACCACTTTTATTTACTTTAATGATTTAAAGCTTATGAAATGAAGAAAACATTATTATTCTTATTTTGTTTTTCTATAAGGTGTATTCTTTTTGGTCAGCAGTTTAGTTGTGATTCCGTTCAAATTTCTTCTATACAATTATCGACAGTCAACCCTACAATTGAAGTAGTGGTTAAAAATTCTAATATTGATATTATTTCTTATCCAGGTTTTATAATGTTTAATTCTAATGGTGACACTTTAGCTAAGGAGTCGGTAAATTATTTTGGCATTGGATGGACCTACCAACTGCACGAATTAAATATTATTAATCCAATAAACTTACCCTTAAATGGATACTTAGAACTACATTCTTTATTTTATGACACTCTTGTTTGCACCTTCCCATACACACTTGACACTAGTTTAAATTCAGTTATTATAATAGTAAATAATATCAAAGTATTTCCAAATCCCTCCATTGATGACATCACAATCACTGTAAACAACTTTAATGGAAATATTCAAACTGAAGTATTTGATTTAATTGGAAACAAACTACAAACAACAAATGAAACTACGATTAGTTTAAGAGATTATTCTAAGGGAATATATCTTCTAAAAGTTGCTTATGGTGATAGAGTTGAGGAAGTGAAAGTGATTAAAGATTAACCTCCCTTTGCTTT
>JAYNHP010000126.1:0-2176 GCA_038108155.1 Flavobacteriales bacterium
AAATATTAAGATCAAAGTTTACACTATTCAACTTACTAGTTTTTCTAGTAACTAATCTTTATTCCCAAACCTATGTCTTGAACGAAGATTTTTCTTCAGCTAGTGGAACTACCCCACCAACAGGTTGGACCAATACCAATATTACTGGAAATAGTACGGATATTTGGCATTTTGACAATCCTGGAAATAGAGCCCCTGGTTTTCCCATAATTGGAACCTTTGCCATTTTTGATTCTGAAAATTATTCCCAGGGTGGTGGAGCAGAAACTAGTAATTTAGAATCTCCGTCTATGGACTGCTCTATCAGTCCAAGTATACTCATGAATTTTGACCATTACTTTATTGGTGGTAGCGGAGGTTCTGGGAAAGTGGAAGTTTACGACGGAACCAATTGGAATACTGCGGCTACATATACGGACAGTTCTGTAGGTGTAGAATCCATTCTTCTAGATATTTCCAGCTATGCTGGAGGAGTTTCCAATGCTAAAATTAGATTTCAATGGAATGGTGATTCATCTTATTTTTGGGCAGTAGATAACATTCAGATTTATGCGCCTTTAACTTACGATGCTGCCATTACTCAAATTCAAAGTCCAATTTTTCCGTTTGCAGCCGGAGTTCATGATGTTGAAGTGAATTTAATTAATAGTGGTGCTATTACTATGACCACAGCCACTATTAAGTGGATTATCAATGGAGCCAGTCAACCTGATTATTCTTGGACAGGATCTCTATCAATGGGAAATTCTGAAAATAATATCAATATTGGAAATTATAATTTCCCTTCTGGTGTGCCACACGATATTAAAATTTGGGTTGAACAACCCAATGGACAAGCAGATTTATATGCATTAAATGATACAGTTCAAACAACTTTGTATTCTTCTCTATGCGGCGTATATACGTTGGGAGGATTGAATCCAGATTTTGCAAGTTTTAGTGATTTAAACTTGGCATTAAATAATGCTGGTGTTACGTGTCCTGTTACGATTAATGTTAGGGATGGAGTGTATGACGATCAGTTATTATTAAGCAGCATTCCTGGAAATAGTTTCGCAAATACGATAACAATACAGGGCGAGAGTGGAGACAGTAGTTTAGTTAGGTTAGAGCACGCCAATACAGCTACTCACATTGTATTTAGTGTAAATAATATAAAGGGATTGACCTTACAGGATATGACTTTTAAAAATTACTCTAGCGGAAACGAAGTAACATCATTTTTAATAGAGTCATGTGATTCTCTTCATTTTAATAATTGTAGGTTAGAGAGCAATGCAAATATTGGCTCCCATTATAGTAGTTCTAGTAAATTACAAGTTACTGACTGTAAGGGTGTTCATATAAAGGACAATGATTTTTCATACGGAGTTTTCGCCCGGTTAGATGCAACTAGTCCGTCTAAATATTCAGAAGTAAAAATATTAGGTAACAAGAATATAAAAGGACCTCAAGGTATATATTTATTTACATCTCATAATGCAGCTTTAGGAGGTAAATTTATAATAGAAGACAATAGTATTTATGCAGCTTATCATCCTTTTTATGTATATAGTAGATGGAACTATTTATCGGATACTGTTATAATATTAAATAACTATGTAGAAGAAAACTCTAGTAACCCAAACAGTAGTATATATTTTTATTCTTCTGATGAAGACTATGTAGTATTTAAAGGAAATACGGTAGATGAGTTTTGGATGGAATGCCGCGAAGTAGATAGTATATTAAGTAATAGATTTTCAAATATTGAAAATAAAGATGCTATTCTTATTACAAGAGGAGCAACGTTTATAGCCAATAATTACATACATGCAAAGGGTCAGTTAGAAAGCAAAGCAATACATATTACTTCTCAAGACGTAGCAACCAAAGATAGTATGGTGATAGCACATAATAGTATAGAAAATACGGGAACAGCTGGAGCATCGAGCTACGGGTTGTACATAGAACCAGATATAACTAATATAACAGTAAAGAATAATATTTTTTCAGCCAAAGGAGGAGGAGTCCCTGTATATGTGGGAGTACCACTTACAAATTTAGATTGGGATTACAATTGTTATTATACAACGGGAAATAATTTAGCTAATTTCAACGGAACTAATTATAGTACAGTAAGCACCTTAGGAGCAGCAATGGGCAGTGATGCAAATTCACTCAACTTAAATCCTTT
>JAYNHP010000127.1:0-2096 GCA_038108155.1 Flavobacteriales bacterium
TCTATGCTTGGTAATCCAATAAATTCATCATTTAACCAATTGTTAATTATTCCTTCAAATGGTGTTTCATATTTTCTTAATAGTTTCATTTTCATGTTTTTAATTGTTAATATACAATGAACCTATCAATTGGTATGCCTCTTAAAAAATCATGCTAAATAGTCCTTATTAAAACATTATAAATTTTTAATTCAGACATTTTGTCATTCTTGATGAAATAAAAGTGTCAAAATGTCATTAATTTATTTTAGACAGCATATCATTAAGACTAATAAAACCATTGTGAGAAGATATTTGTTTGGCTTCTTTATAGAATAATAATGTTGGTACAGATTTAACTTCATAATTAATTGCCAAATCTTTGTTGGAGTCCATATTAATTTTAACAATCTCCCAGTTAGGTCTGTTTTGAGAAAAAGAATCTAATACAGGGTCTAATTTTTTACAAGGCAAACACCAAGGAGTCTTAAATATTAAAACAACATTTTGATTATTTTGAAAAATACTATCTATCTCATAAATGGAAAAAGATTTAGAATTAGAATTTTTTATATTATTCGTGCCCTTCTCAACTAAATAACCATCCTCTAACCATTTACTGTAACCACCAACTAAATTATACACCTCTCTGAAACCCAATTCTATCAACATTTCAGCAGCTTTAGAACTTCTTCCACCTGCATGACAATAAACATAAATTGGTTGGTTTTTTTTAATCCAGCTAGCTTTTTCTAAGAAATTTTCATCATAAAAATTAATAAAACTAGCATTTTTCAAAAATCCTTTACTTATTTCCTCTGGTGATCTTACATCTAATAAAACTCCAGGGTTATCTTCCAAAAGTTTTAACATTTGATGATTTTCCACATCTAGTACATTTACAGGTATTGTGTTAGGGTCAAATTCATTAGAATTTACGCAGGACCAAAAGCAGAATAAAAGTATGGAGATAAAGTAATTAAATTTCATTTTAAACTATTAAGCATGTTTTCCACATCTTGCCATGAACCACCATTATAAACCTGTTCTAATCCGTTAAACTTAAGAAATTCCATAGCTTGTCCACTTCTTACCCCAGCTGCACAGCACAATACCAAAGGCTGCATTTTTTTTAACGCTTCAATACTCTCAGGTACTAAATTTAAGGGAATATTTATTGAACCTTCGAGTTTAGAACTTGAAAATTCTGCTTTAGTTCTAACATCTACAATAGAGGTTTCTTTGATTCTAAGTATCTCTGTTAAGTTCATAATTAGTTATTATTTAGTAAATTAAAGCATTTATCATTGATATTTATGGATTTTAAAGATATAAACCAAAAAATAATTGTACAAATTAGTCTTTTTGGTGTTTTTATGGGAATTTTCTCTGTTTTGGGATGGAGCCAAAATAGCCAGCCATTTATATGGTTATTAACCGCAGCAATAACTTCCTTTTATCTTTACATAAATCTTAAGAATAGTATTTTTATTCATTGTATAATCATAGGACTTTCTTGGGGATTTGATTGTGCTTTAGTTATGGTACTATTTTTCAAGACATACCATTTAAATAACCCTCTATTAGTCAACGAAATACTCAATATTAGTTCATCTTACCCAAAAACAATCCTAATTATTTTAGGACTTTTAGTTGGAGTATTTTCAGGTATTTTAATATATATTCCCATTTATATTTTAAAAAAACTTAAATAATAACAATTTCTTTTAATACTTTAGTAGAGTCCATAAATAAAATATTAAAAATGAATAAATTAATTACTCTTTTTATTGGAATCTTGTTTTGTTCCTCTTACTCCTTTTCACAATACTATTACATTCCTGCTTCTACTGCTGGCAACCCAGGTGGTCTTAATGGCGACAGCGAATACCCATATGGTTCTGGACTTGATCCATCTTGGACAGTAATCCTAGGACCAAACCAATCTTCCCCTACATGGTCTTCAATTGAAACTATACCATTCCCATTTAACTTTAATGGATCCAGTGTTACTCAATATAGAGTTTCTTCTACTGGAGTACTTACTTTTTCAAATTTAACTGCACCTGCTGTTCCAGGTGCTGGAAATGCGGCATTACCTGACCCTGCAATACCTC
>JAYNHP010000128.1:0-2048 GCA_038108155.1 Flavobacteriales bacterium
TGTTTAGAGTAGAAGAAACTTTTGCGACAATGCCATATTTATCAGGACATTGAACTCTTAGAATATATTCATTATTCATTCTATTTCGTGCATAAATAATTAAATTTAGCAGCTACACCTTCATTTGAACGCGCATATAGCCCAATAGTACTTTTGTTACTTGAAAAAGTAATTCCCAAGTCTGCATTCCAACACAAATCGATTATTTTGGTTAAGCCAAATCTAATATTTAGAGCCTTATCAGATCTTAATCCTAAAAAAGGATCTTTCTCTTCGTAATCTTTATAAGAATATGCGACGTTTGCAGAAGCAAAAGTTGTTGAGTTTAGAGCCTTCCTAGTGCTCAAGTCGAAAGATCTTTTTATATAAGTCTCAATTGGTGAAGTTGCATAAAAATGCTCATAATTTGTTTTGTAACTTAAGAAAACACCGCTTTTAGGAAAAACCATACTTCTATTTAAGCCCACTCCAATAAAGTCTCCTGTTTTATTTTGTGAACCTAGAAAATCTCTTTCATCAAGGTATACATTTAAGCCAAAAGAACCAGAATCTCGTAATGTTGCTTTCCAGTCTACTTCAGCACGATGAGACCTAAGTAATTCAGAACCCTGCAAAAAAACTTTAAATGCAGTCAAGGACGGAGTGAAGGATTGATTTGTTAAACCAAGTTTTTCGTCATCAAGCATATTAAATTTTCTATTAAAAGAAAATACACCTGTTGATGAGTCAAAACTGGAAAAATCTCTATAGACTTGCCTAGATAGAGAAATAACGTAATTAAGTGTATCCCCTCTTGGATGTCTCAAATCTTGTGTTATTTGGGACGAGAAAGCTGCAGTATAATATTGATCTGATTTAGGCTTATTAGAAATCTGCAAATCTATTGCCCCTAAGTCTCCCACAACAGTAACTACATCGGTATCGAGACCAGCATTGGCGTTCCCGGAGATACCCATACCAATGGAAATTACTGATTGAGTTTTAAATAACTTTGTTTCATTCTCTATTTGATCTAAAAATACAGCAACTTTTTCTTTAACTTCTTTCGGAGGATCATAATTTTCAATGTCGTCTAAGTAACGCTTAGCTGATGCGAAAGCTCCTAATCTAAAATATAAAACACCAAGCTCTAATTTAATTCTTGGTAAATCTGGTTTATAGATTAACATTTGTTCAAAAACTCCAATTGCAGCCTCTAAATCACCTACCAAAATAGACAAATTTGCATAATTAAATAAATTTTCAAGGTTAGTAGGATCATCTATTATTGAATCAAAAACTTTTTGTCTTTCTATTTGTGTTGCTCTTAATTCTTCGGGATCGCTTATTGATGGTGGAACATTTTGCGCTGAAAGATTTATACTTAAGCAAAAGCATAGAAAAAATATAATTCTAATTGTTATAAATTCTGATATTTTCATTGAAGGGTCCTTTCGAAGCGAATTATATTAAAAATAAAGCTAATATTGGATAAAATTTTAAAAAAATAGAATGAATTTCTCAAAAATAGGAAGGTATTTATTATTACCCTTTGCAGTATTTGTAAGTTTTATTCCAATTTTTGATCCCTTAAATGTTTTTTCAAGTTTAAGAAATACTGCTTTTGATTTATTTCAAAACATCTCTCCAAGAGAGTCAATGTCCTCAGATACGGTGATAGTCTTAGATATTGACGAAAAATCTTTATCTGAGATAGGACAATGGCCATGGCCAAGAAGTGTTCTCGCAGATTTAGTCAACAAAACTTATCTATCAGCTTCTCTTGGATTCGACATAGTTTTTGCAGAATTTGATAGAACTGGTTCAAACGAATTGAAGAAACAATATAAAAGTAATCCCTCTTTAATACAAATTCTCAATGAGGTTCCCGATAATGATGATATTTTTGCAAATTCAATTAAAAATCATGGAACGGTAGTACTTGGTGCAATACCAAGTAATACAAAAAGAAATAATTTTGAAATGAAATTTGGTCTTATTGAACAAGGAGATAATCCAAGAAAATTTTTACAAAAATACTCTGGCATACAAACAAATTTAAAAAATCT
>JAYNHP010000129.1:0-2035 GCA_038108155.1 Flavobacteriales bacterium
AATTCCTTTAGCATATGAAATTGGATGCATACATTGAGATCCAACATGAAAACTTAAACCAATCTTTTTAGAATATTGTTTAACAAGTCTCAACAAACCTGCAGCTTCAGAACTCAAAGCACCAAATTTCTTAGATAAATCTATTTCGGCATGTTCATTGGAAACTGCTACTCTTACAAATAATTCTAAGTCTTTAGCATTATTTGTACTTTCAATAATTTTTATTAATTCATCTTTTGTATCTAGTGAAAAAGTTTTAATTCCATATTTAAAGTAAGCTTCTTTAATACTTTCTCTACTTTTAACTGTATGCATGTAGGAGCATTTGGCAGTTTGACTAAATTTTCTGATAGCTTTGATTTCTTCAATAGATGCAACGTCAAATTGATCTACCCCACTTTCAATTATCTGCTTGATAACTACTGGATGAGGATTAGTTTTTACCGCATACAATATTTTACCTGGGAAATTATCTTTGAAAAATTTAGTTGCAGATTGAATAGAATTCTTTCTGATACAGTATACAGGTTTTTCAGGTTTCAGTTGATTTACTAGCTCTTCAACTGATTTAAATTTTTGCATTATTAATGCCTCCAAAAAAAATTTAACAAAAAAAAGTCTTTTACTAGAAAAAACTTTAAAATTTCTCTCCTATTAAGCCTATAGGTTAATAAAGTAAAGCAAATAATAGGTATTGTATTTTAGAAGTTAGTAGCCATATAGAGATTATGAAAGAACAAATTGCCCTTAAAAAACTAAGTGATTTTAATAATAAATCTCTCCTTATAGTTGATGACGATAATCCTTTTAGAGAAAGATTAGCTAGAGCTATGGAAAAAAAGGGATTTGAAGTTTTTCAAGCTGAGAGTGTACAAAAAGGTATTGATTCAGTAAAAGTAAAAAAACCAGGTTTTGCTGTAGTAGACCTAAGATTAGGTGATGGTAATGGATTAGAAGTAGTTAAACAAATCCAGATGACGAATAATGACAGCAGAATAATTATGTTAACTGGATATGGAAATATTCCAACAGCAGTTGCTGCAATTAAAGAAGGTGCAATAGACTATCTTGCTAAACCAGCTGATGCTGAAGATGTTGAAAGAGCCTTATTAGCAGATCCTGATAAGAAAGCTGCTCCACCAGAAAATCCAATGTCTGCAGATAGAGTAAAGTGGGAACATATTCACAGAGTTTTTGAATTATGTAATAGAAATGTTTCTGAGACAGCAAGAAGACTAAAAATGCATAGAAGAACTCTTCAAAGAATTCTATCTAAAAGATCACCTAGATAATAAAATTTCTAATTTTTACTATTTGTTTTGTAATAAGAGTCAAAAGTATAATTTTAAATACTTCAGCTAATAAAAAGGGTTTAGCTCCCAAATCAAAGATTGGTTTATCCCATCCAATAAGCATTCCAAGCCATAACAATCCAAAAAGATAAATAGTAGAAGTTGCAATTACAAGCTTTCCTAAAATTAACAAAAAACTATCTTTATTATTTATTTTTGAGGCTAAAAAGCCAGCACTTAGAAAGCCAATCAAATATCCCATTGTAGGTCCAGTAAAGTAAATTAATCCTACACCTTTTTCTGGAGAATTTGAAAAAACTGGTAGTCCAATTATTCCCTCAAACAAATATAATCCAATACTAGCTAATCCAATTTTATATCCTAAACTTATTCCTAAGAACAATACAACAAATGTTTGCATAGTCATTGGCACTGGATAAAAAGGTATCTTAATTTTTGCTGATATGGTCAAAGCAATTGAGCCAAGTATTATAGCTAATAAAGATTTTATTATTGATGTTTGTGAGATATTTTTAGTTAATTGCATATTAAATAATACTCTTAATATTAATAATAATCTAGCAATAAAAAATACTCTAAATTAAAATCAATTTTTTTATATACAGATTTTTTTACCACTGTAATATTTAATTAAATTAATGAATAAAATTCAAAAAACTGATCATTTTTATTTAATAGATGGTTCAGGATATATTTTTAGAGCATATTATGCATTACCACCT
>JAYNHP010000130.1:0-2010 GCA_038108155.1 Flavobacteriales bacterium
TGGGTTTGAAACCTATTATAATCCCTGAAATGCAAAGATCTCTAAATCCATACAATGACCAAATAGCGTTTAAAAAAATTCAAAATATTATAAAGGAATTTAAACCAGATATTGTGCATACACATGCAGCAAAGGCTGGAGCTTTAGGTAGAAGAGCTGCTTACAAAATGGGAGTAAAACAAATTTACCATACATTTCATGGACACGTATTCCATTCTTATTTTGGAAGTTTTAAGACGAGAATTTTTAAAGAGATAGAAAAAAATTTAGCAAAAAAAAGTACTAAAATAATAGCCATTAGTGAAATTCAAAAAAGAGAATTAAGTAAAATTCATAAAATATGTCCAGAAAAAAAGATTGAAGTAATTCCTCTGGGATTTGATTTAGAAAGATTTAATAGGGATAAAGATTCTAAAAGAAAAGAATTTCGAAAAAAATGGAACTTAAAAGAAAATGAAATAGCTATTGGAATAATTGGAAGATTAGTACCAATAAAAAATCATACGTTTTTCATAGACTCAATTCAAAAAGTATTAAAAAAAAGTGTGTTTCCTGTAAGAGCATTTATTGTAGGGGACGGTGAAGAAAAACAAAATATTGTAAATTATATAAAGAATAAAAATTTAGACTTCAGTTTAGATTATAGCCCAGCCACCTTCCAATTAACTTCTTGGATTAAAGAAATTGACAGAGTAAATTCCGGGATGGATATTATTTGTTTGACTTCTCTTAATGAGGGAACACCTGTTAGTTTGATTGAAGCACAAGCGAGTGGCAAACCGATAGTAAGTACCAAAACAGGAGGTATAGAAAATATTGTTTTAGAAAATAAAACAGCACTTCTGTCGGAAAAAAATGATTTACATAATTTTTCTAAAAACTTACTAAGCTTGGTAAATGATTCTAATAAAAGAAAATTATTTTCCAAATTCGGATTAGAAAAATCAAAAGATTTTCACTACGACCAATTAGTAAATAATATGAAAAACTTATATGAAAATATACTTTGAATTACAAAGTTCTTTGCTTTTCAAAAAAAAATTATTACTTTTGTACTATGAAATTTATTTATAAATATATATTACTATTTATTTGTCTTACTTTAATCTGTTCGTGTACAATAAATTCTAATAGGATGTTAAGAACACCTAAAGATTATAATTATGATAAAATTGAAAATGAATTAAACAACATTGAATATAAAATTGATATTAACGACCAACTAACATTTCAGCTTTACACCAACAATGGGTTTCAATTAATTGACATGTTTAGTTCTGATAACAGTAATGGAATTAATCAATCACAAAGAATGATGCAGCAAAATAATGTAGGAGTTGGAAATGGATCACTATATCTCGTAAGGCAAGACAGTTTGGTAGAGTTTCCGATAATTGGCGATTTAAATATTGTAGGTAAAACTATTAAAGAAGCAGAATTATATTTAGAAAGCTTGTTATCCGAGTTTTATGTAGACCCATTTATAGTTTTAGGGGTATCTACAAAAAGAATTTTTTTGTTTAATGGAGCAAGTGGTGGAGAAGCAAGAGTAGTAAATTTACTTTATAACAACATGACTCTATTCGAAGTTTTAGCTTCAGCTGGAGGAATAAGCAATACCAATAGTTCAAAAAGAATAAAAATTATTAGAAAAACCAACCAAGGAATTAAGATATTTAATGCAGATCTGTCTACGATTGATGGAATTAGTCAAGGAAATATGATTATGCAGTCTCATGATATTGTTTACATAACACCAAACTTTAATTTAGGAAGTGAAATTGTTCAAGATATCAACTCAGTATTTTCCTTTATTTCAACCATATCCTTAGCATGGC
This sequence comes from Flavobacteriales bacterium, assembly GCA_038108155.1. Taxonomy (GTDB): domain Bacteria; phylum Bacteroidota; class Bacteroidia; order Flavobacteriales_D; family Parvicellaceae; genus MED-G20. The sequence continues at coordinate 1,839 of JAYNHP010000130.1, forward strand.
TAACCATCTCTCAAATAAATCAGTAATGAAACCAGAAGATTTTAAACAAACGGAAGAGAATTTTCAAAGGTATAAAGAAAATCTTGCAAGCTTAAGTCAAGAATTTGAACTTGGTTTATTTCTTTACCTATTAAACAAAATAAAATGGATAATAATTGGTATAATATTGTTA
>JAYNHP010000131.1:0-1988 GCA_038108155.1 Flavobacteriales bacterium
TATACCTATCCTGACTATGATGCATGGGATTTTGAAGAACTATATCTTACCTTCGATTTTTATGGGGTATACGTCACTTTTGCCTCTGGTATTGATAGTTCTCCAGATTATTCAGAAATTGGATATGGTATTGATGCTGGTCCAGGATCTTTCTCCATAGCTTATGGCGAATACGATACTAAAGGTGAAAATGTATTAATGGGGTATGACTTGGGTGTAGGTGACTTCACTTTGGGTTTTTATTTCTATGATTTTCAAGCTGACTCAGCTAGCGGTATGGCTGATGATGATGGAGCTTATTTCAGCATAAGCTACTAATTTAATTCCTCCCAGTTGCTTACTGGGAGGTACCAAAAAAACTGTATAGGATCTATATTCCCCTTTCTCTAGAGATTATATAGTTTACAAACCCCTTTAAATCTGTATTTGATTGAGGGGTTTGTTTGTTTTTTATTTACAAGTATGCAGATTCTTTTAAAAAAAACTCTTTATAGAAGGAATCTTTTAATGTTTAATGCGCTTATCTTTTATAAATTTATAATGGAGATGATATGAAAAGTATAAAAATTGCTTTAACAAGCATGTTTTTAATTTTAAGTTCTTATGCATCTGCTGTAGAAATTTCAGGAAATGTAGGCTTAAGTAGTGACTACATTTGGCGTGGAATGACTCAGACCGCTGGAGACCCTTCTGTCAATGGTGGTTTCGACTTATCTACAGATAATGGTTTCTATTTCGGAACTTGGGCATCTAATGCAAGTATGGGTACAGCCTCTATGGAATTAGATATTTACCTAGGTTTCTCAGGTGAAATGGCTGAAAACATGACCTACGACGTGGGTTACATTTCAGTAATTTATCCAGGAAATGATGCACTTGACTTTGAAGAAGCATACGTAGGATTTAACATCTACGGTTTAAGTATCCTATACTCTGATGGTCAGAATAATGGCCCTTCATACAGTGAAATTGGTTACTCAGTTGATGCTGGTCCAGGATCCTTCAATATCTCTTACGGAGAATACGAAGATACTGGAGACAATACTCTTGTTGGTTACGACTGGAATATTGCAGACTTTAGCTTAGGGTTTTATTACTATGACTTTGAAGCTGATTCAGCTGGTACTATGACTGATGATGATGGTGCTTATGTTTCATTAAGCAAGTCTTTATAAGAACTTGTTTCAAGTTAAAATTAAAGCCTCTCATAATTGAGAGGCTTTTTTTATGAAAAATATTTTTCTAAAAATATTTCTATTTTTTTTATCTTTTTCACTTTATTCAGAAAGTGAGATTGAATTTTCTTTAAATAGTGATTCTATTTGGAGAGGACTCACACAAAATAATGGTAATCCAACCGTGGGGGCTGATATTAATTTTTCACTAGATAATGGTTTTTTCTCAGGTGCTTGGGTTGAAAGCTGCTGCTCTGAAAACTCTTCTTATCCAAATCGTGAAGTTGGTTTTTTAGTTGGTTACCAAAAAGATATCAATGAAGATCTTCATATTTCGTTCAACTATGTTGGGACAAATTATCCTGATTCAAAAGTTGATAATTATGATGAATTAGAGCTTTATTTTACTTTTTATAATTTTGGAATATCTTATTTCAAAGGTCTAGATAATTTTCCAGATTACTTTGAACTATCTTATAGTTATGAGTTTTTAAATAATTCTTTGAATTTATCTTATGGAGATTTTGATTCTTATCAAAATCTTTCTGATTCTAATGGAACTAATTATTCCATTGGGATTGATACCTTATTAAATGACTTTTCTCTGACATTTTTCTATTATTATTTTAATGCTGAAGGCTCGAGTAGTTTAGACGACGATGGTGTTGTTTTTTCAATATCTAGGAAGACATCTTTTTGAAAATTTTTTCACTTCCATAAGGTATGAGAATAAAAGTTAATATATTTTCTTCAATATTACTTAAATCTTTAATTTTCAATTTATTACAATATTGTTTAAGGTTTTCTTTAAAA
>JAYNHP010000132.1:0-1963 GCA_038108155.1 Flavobacteriales bacterium
AGCTATAATAAATATTCCAGAAATTGTGGCTTGTCTGTTTGAAATTAGTAAACCAAAGTCCCAAAGTATATGTCTAATTCCATTTAGCATGTGATATGAAAATCCATAGACTACAGGAAAAAAAATTAATTTAAGGGGGTAACTTGTAAGATACAAAATGAAAGTATTATAATATCTTTCTCCTACCGCTACAGTCAATAAACCTAAAATAAATAGGATGACGACAAAAGCTAAGGAAAAACCGGTAATCCTATGCATTATGGACAGAACTGATGTAATCTGAGGTTTATATATTTGAAGATGTGGTGATAACGGTAAGTCTTGTTTACTCATAACAGTTATTTTTTCGGTATTAAAACTGAATATTTTAAATCTAAAACAATGTTTTCAGTTAAATTTTTTTCATCTGGGAAAGAAACATCAGAGTTATTCTTTGAAGCAATTGTGCGCATTGTCAATGCTCCAATATTCTCGTTAATTTTATTTTTTTCAATAACTTTTGACCATGCATATATTGTGTCGCCTGAGAATGTTGGAGAGGAGTGCTTTCCTGAATGAATAGCTGAAATTTTAAAAGTATTTGCTAATCCATTACAACTTAAAGCCCTTGCTAATGATATTATATATCCTCCGTATATAATTCTCTTTCCAAACCTACCTTCTTTCTCTACATGCTGATTAAAATGAACTCTTGCGTTATTTTGGTAAAGTCTAGTAGCCATCTGATGTTCAGCCTCCTCGATAGTTTGACCATCAAGGTGGTTTATTTCTTCGCCAATCTTGTAATCATCAAAAAATGCATCGCTACCTGAAAAATCAATATTCCAATTCTTTAGATTTAAATCTTGAGGTATGAAGAAATCTTTATAATCGACTTTATCAGGGAGTTCTGGGACAACATTTTTAAATGAATCTACTAATCCCTCCTCTTTTTTCCTCATCATTAGCCACCTAAAGTAAGTTAGTACAACTTCGCCCTTCTGGTTAAAACCAGTTGATTCTACATAAACAGTTCCAGTTTTGCCATTTGAGTTTTGTTTGAGACCAATTATCTTTGACTTTGCACTCAAAGTATCGCCAATGTATACAGGTCTTTGGAATCTGACGCCTGCATACCCTAAATTAGCAATAGCATTTAATGATAAATCTGGAACTGTTCTTCCAAAAACTAAATGAAACATCAAGATATCATCTACCGGAGTCTGATCAAAACCAATTGATTTTGAGAATTCTTTAGAATAATTTATAGCGAACCTACTTCCAGTTGTTGCTAAGTAAAGAGCAACATCACCTTCAGTTATTGTTCTTGGAACGCTATGCTTTATTTCGTCACCAATAAAATAATCTTCAAAAAATCTACTTTTAAAATTTTTCATTATTTCAAATACTTCTTAATTAATAATTCAGCGATTTGGACAGAGTTAAGTGCTGCACCTTTTCTTAAATTATCTGCAACAACCCAAAGTCCTAATGATTTTTTATTTCTACCCAGTCTCAACCTACTTAAAAAAACATTATCTTCTCCGGCTGATTCGTCAGGCGTAACGTAACCACCGTCTATTTTTTCATCTACAATTGACATGCCATTAATTTTTTTGAGTTTAGTGACTAGTTTTTTTAAGTCTATATTTTTTTCTGTCTCTAAATAAATAGACTCGCCGTGTCCAACAAAAACTGGAACTCTAACGCATGTGGAGAAAATTTCGATTTTCTTACCCATTATTTTTTGTGTCTCATTAACCATCTTCATTTCCTCTTTTGTATCTCCAGATTCAATAAAATCATCTATGTGGGGTATAAGGTTAAAAGCAATACGTTTAGGAAAAATATTAGTTTTGAGTGGTTTATTTTTATAAACATCTAATGTTTGGTGAAATAATTCCTCCATAGCAAGCTTTCCTGCACCAGATGTTGACTGATATGTAGAAACAATTACTTTTTTAATACTAAAAAGGTCATCAAT
>JAYNHP010000133.1:0-1926 GCA_038108155.1 Flavobacteriales bacterium
TTGGACTGATTCCTGCTTCTTTAGTTCCTTTTACTTTGCTAAGATTTGAAAAGTTAAATCTACCACACATAAAACAAAAGTATAAACTAATTACATATTCTATTTATGTAGATATTTTACATCAATGAAACAACTGTCAATAATATTTAGTTTAATATATTCTTTTGTTTATTCTCAAGACTTAAGACCTCTAGGATTGTACAATGATATTGTTTCACACACCTATTATACTCTATCCTACTCTGAAGATCACGAACAAGCTGAATGGGTTTATTATATACTCAACTCAAATCAATTAAACTCGTCTACAGAGAGAAAAAATAATTTTAGACACGATAATAAAGTAAAAACATCTTCAGCACAGCTGTATGACTATAAAGGAAGTGGATATGACAGAGGACATCTGGCTCCTGCTACGGATATGAAATACAATACTATCTCTATTAGTGAGAGCTTCTTTATGAGTAATATGTCTCCACAATCACCAAGTTTCAATAGAGGAATATGGAAAAAGATAGAAAAACAGTTTAGAGACTGGAGTTATAAGTATGGTGAGCTAGTAATCATAACAGGACCTGTTTTGAATGGTGAGAATTATGGTTCTATTGGATACAATAAGGTCACTATTCCTAAGTGGTATTATAAGGTGGCAATAGACCCTAGTAATTATGAAAGAAACTTAGCCATATTAATAGAGAATAAAGGCAGTTCTGCGAGTATAAAAAGCTTTGTGGTTACCATTGACTATTTAGAAGAGTTTAGTGGCTTAGACTTCTTCCATAACCTTTCTGATGAGATTGAGGAATCATTTGAGAGCAGCATTCACACTAATTTATGGGATTGGAATGTGACATATACTCCTAGATCAAGTGTAACTATAATGAAAAATGGGACTATTGACCATACAGTAGACCATCTTCCAAATAATGGCAAGATTTTTAGAACAACAACTGGGAAGAAATACCACAAAGAGAGCTGTAGATACTTATCTAAAAGTAAAATACCAATAACAATAGCTGAAGCTCAAGAGAAAGGTCTTGGTCCTTGTGGAGTTTGTAAGCCTTAGTTTTTTCGTTAACTAGTTCGGCATGTAACAAGCTCTGCTTGTTTGTGTCATTTTTTATTTCTGATTATTAATTTATATTTCAACACATCCGTAAAAAATCTATTAGATGCACTAACAGGTTTTTAATTTTGTCGGGGTGAGAGGATTCGAACCTCCGATCTCGCGCCCCCCAGACGCGCACTTTAACCGGACTAAGCTACACCCCGATCTATTTAAAATATAATAAATAGGTTAATTATAAGAATAGTAATAATTGCTATTAATATTTGAATTTTAGAAAAGGATTTCATTTAACAAACATATTAAACTATGATAGAATAAGCATAATACACAACATAGAAAAAAAGAAAGATAGCTTAAAAAGAAGAAAAAATTTAATTTTTAAATAAACTTATTATGCAAAAAAATTAAACTTAATATTATTATCAACTCTCATTCACCATGGGCTATACCTTAAATATGGTGGTAATGGCAAAAACTATTTATACTTAACTTTTTTACTAGACTAATTATAGAAGAAATAGCAAAATTTGCTGAAGCAATACAGGTGAATAAAATCTATACACCTAAGAATAAATTTATAAGCTATGATAATCTTGAAAAAAGAATACCATGAGCATTTAATTAAAGTATTTTAAGTAAATTTATATTATGAAATTACTTAAATGGTATAAATCATTAACAGGATTTAGAAAAGCGGGTGTTGTTATGACTGCTATTATGATTGTTGTATTCATTTTTGGTCCGTTCTGGAGAGCTTTATCTGCAGCATTTAATTAAAAAAGTATTACCAGACTTAGTTAAAAAAGCAAAGGGAGGTTAATCTTTAATCACTTTCACTTCCTCAACTCTATCACCAT
>JAYNHP010000134.1:0-1884 GCA_038108155.1 Flavobacteriales bacterium
GCTGTAGCTTCAGAAACACAAATAATTTTATTGGCCCTGTCTACGCATTGCTTGAAGGACTTTTTCATTAAAAATTTGTCTTTTCTAGTAAAAAAATTTGGCTCAATTAATGGACCTATATCATGAATTGTAACTACTAATGGTTTTTTTGTGATTATTGGATACCCAAGTGATAATGTGTGTACAAGAGAAATTTCCTTTAAATTTAATAAATTTTCAATAGATGGTTTTTTAAAAACCCACCACAAAGTTGGTGTAAGAAATCTACCGGTTTTTAAAATTTTAAGTCCAATAGTATTTTTTAATTTAAGTAATTCTGATTTATTTAACCTATTAGACGCAGTTACAGGTATAATTTTAAAATGATCATTCAAATAGATTAAATTACTAAGCAAACTATTTGAATATCTGGAAATACCATGTCCTTTACTAATGGTTAAGTGGTTAGAAAAGTAAATTATATTCTTTTTCAAAATATTAAAGATTTTTTAATACTAAACTCGCTTTATCCCTACATTTCGACCAGCTATTCTCCTCTGCAAATTTGAGTGCATCAATATTTTTATTTAATTTAGAAGATAATATTTTTTTCATTAATTTTTCTAAATCAGATTCATTTTGAATAACATTGACTGGAGGTTTTATGTATTCAAATTCTGAGTGTGGAGTTGAAATAATTTCAAGCCCTGCGGCGCAGTACTCATACAATTTCAATGGATGTTGCCCTTTATAAATTTCTTTATTTTTCCTATTATATAACATTAAACCTATGTCAGAATATTGTAAAAATCTTGGTACATCAGAACTGGATTTAGGCCCTAAATATTTAATATTATTAAAACCTGAGAATTCCATACCAGTTGTGTTCGGCCCAATAATAATTATAGCACCGTTTTTTTCTGCTAGATGTTTTGATACAATTTTAAATAGATCAAAGTCAATTTTACTTAAAACACCAACCCAAATAGCAATTGGCCCTTTAAATGAATTTAGCTCCTCCGGTTTTTTATATTTTTTAGAGTAAGCTTTAATATTTACGCCTTGACCTAAATTTGTAATTTTATTGGGATCAATTTTATATTCATTTGTTAAAAAATTGGATAGTGACTCGCCAATCACAAAGATATGATCCGAAAAATCATAATCATCTGATTCAATACTTTTTATAGTACTCCCCCTATAAGCAGAATAATTATCAATACAATGGAAAATTAATTTAGATTTTGGAAATACTTTCTTTAGGTATATGCTACCCGGTATGGTTGTCCAAATAAAATCTGGCTCACCATATCCGGAATTAAGTATCACTTTTCTTAAAGGTGGAATCGTAATTAAATAACTAAGTTTAATAAAATATTTTGAAAAAATTGGAATATTATCTAAATAAGGAAATAAACTTAGGCATGAACATACCCATATATTATTTTCAAATCTATTCCCCTGATTCCATACTTTAAAATACCCATACTTAAAAAAATAATGTATTAAATTTATATTGGACTGAAGATATGAAACTTTATATCCAAGCTGAGAAAAAAGTCTAGAGTAAATTTTTGTACTACAGTTTATAGTACTTGTCCATGGAGTTGGTCTATGAAATAGTATGTGCATTAGTTATTTGTTTTTCCCACTTATCTGATATACTTTTCTCAATTTCTGATCTTGAGATTTCATTTTGTTTATCCCATACAATAGCTAATTTTCTAAAAGTGGCATTACTGGAGTGAATTGCCGAAATTAAGCCAGCTGTTCCATCAAGAAAACCATATCTTATAAAATACTTCTTAAAGAATTCTTTAATTGTAAAATAAATAAAATGGAAATAGTAAACCTTGGTCTTTTTTTCAATTAACTTTTCAGCCTCAACTTGACAATAATTAAAAC
>JAYNHP010000135.1:0-1839 GCA_038108155.1 Flavobacteriales bacterium
AAAGCAGCTTTATTTTCCCCCTTGGAAAATTTCCATAAATAGAGTTCTTTTATCTCAGTTTGTGCAAAAAAAGTGGAGCTGTGAATTAGGGATAACAAGAAAAATAATCTACTCAATCTCATTTAATTTTTTGAATATGCATTTTATATATTGATAATTACTGTTCTAATCCCTTAAAAAAGTGTTGTTACAATTTGCTATCTATCAATTAGATAGCTATCTACAGTAAATATTTATTTTCCCATTCCAGGAAATACGTTGAAGGCAGTACTCTTCATTTCGTTTTCATTGACATGGTCTGCATCTTCAATAGCTTTATTAAATCCCTCTATCATAGACTCTATAAAATCTTCCTTCTCCATATTTTCGTAAACTTCCTCATCTATAAAAAGTTCTTTTAACTTTCTATTTCCATCTAGTACAAATCTTACCTTTCCATTAAGTGCATCGCCCTTAACATATATATTTTCCAGTCTTTTTTTAGAATCTTCTACCGCGCCTTTCATGTCCTGCAACTTGGACATCATGTCTTTCATATTTTGATTTCCAAACATTATTCTTTCTTATTGCTGTTATTTATTTTACTATTTCTTTCCTTCTTTTGCTTAAAATCTTGCATATTCCACTTATAGAGTTTGTAGCCAATGGTAATACCACCAATAAAAATTGCAGCTACAAAAAAAGTAATAAAAAAATCTCCTGGACTCATCTAAAAAATATTTTCTTTCAATAGCATTTCTAACTTTATTCCTCTAGAACCTTTGAGCAGTACCAAACTGTTTTCCAAATCACTTTGTTTCAAAAACGGTATTAGTTCCAAAGTATCTTTAAAGGTAGTAAAACCACTTTTGGTTTTTTGATAGCACTTGCCAACCAAAATGGCCTTTAAAGATTTACTCTCTAGGTAGTCTACTATGGCCTGATGCTCTACTTCAGAAGAAGCCCCAAGCTCTAGCATGTCTCCTAAAATTACTAATTTTTGAGAACTTTCTATTTGGTTAAAACTTATTAGCGATTCCATAGTAGAAGTAGGATTGGCATTGTAACAATCTGCTATAACCGTATTTTTAGATGTTTTTACCAGCTGAGATCGGTTGTTGGTAGGTGAGTAGTGGGCAATAGACCGTTCAATATTTTCTTTAGAGACCTTAAATATTTTTCCCACACAAGCAGCAGCTAGTATATTGTTTTGGTTATAAGCACCTAGCAAATTTGTTTTCACCATTTTAGGAGCGTTTTCTTCGATAGTTAGCTCCATTTCTAAAGTAGGTGTTTGTTTTACTACTTTTCCAGTTACATCAGCTTTAGAAAATCCGTAGGTAAACTTATCTATTTCTTTAGGGATATAGCTTTTAAGTAATTCATCTTCGTTATTTACTACAATTCTTCCTTTGTTTTTAATTATAAAATCGTATAATTCAAATTTTGTTTTCTTAATAGTCTCCACATCACCAAATCCTTCCAAGTGCGCTTTTCCTATATTGGTAATAATTCCATAATTGGGAAGTGCTATTTCCACCAGCTCTTTAATATCCCCAATCTTACTAGCACCCATTTCTATTACCGCAATTTCATGCTCCTTATTTAGCTGAAGAAGGGTTAGTGGAACTCCTATATGATTGTTGAGATTGCCTTTCGTAATAAGAATATTGTATTGGCTAGTTAATACTGCTCCCAATAGTTCTTTGGTAGTAGTCTTTCCATTGGTTCCTGTAATAGCAACTACTGGAATATTTATCTTTTCTCTATGATGTCTAGCAAGATTCTGTAAAGTCTCTAGTACGTTTTCAACTAGAAATGTCTTTCCTTCAATAAAATATTCTTTTTCGTCTATTACCG
>JAYNHP010000136.1:0-1669 GCA_038108155.1 Flavobacteriales bacterium
TTCTACCGCTTAATACACTTTAGGTATTGCTAATACAATTAAGAGTGAATTTAGTCTGAATTAAGAGATTAGCAGGTAAGTTAATTCTTACTCATTTGTTCTTTCAACAACCTCTGAGTTGTCTCCCAATCTAAGGTGGATTTAAGTCCACCATTACTATACTTCTCTACTAGCTTCAAGGTTTCTTCTGCACCTTCATAAATACCTTTGGTATAACCGCTAGATAACCCTTCTTTCTTACCCATTATATAACCAACAAATAGAGTTATACTGCTAATTAATAATACTATTGACACTTCCATATTTGATCCATTTAATTCAGTTAAATTAAGCTCCTAAAGGCTAAAATAAAGGTGGGCAAGTTTGTCTATATATTGTCCTTGCCTGCTTTAAAGTAAGATAGTCCACCAAGTAGACTAAATATTTTTTTCTTTAATACTATTTTTATTTAAATCTATTATCATGTATTAACATATTTATCTCTTAATTTAATAAAACTGTGTATGATACCAGATAGAGTCCTTGAGGTTATGTTAAATGGATATGGCCATTTTGGTTCAACATCTAACAATTTAATTCCCGCTCATATTGATACATTAGGAGCTTCCTCAAACCCCGAAAATGACGAAGCAACATTTTTTGTTCGGAAATCATTAGCCGAGAAAACCCTAACAAATTTAGATAGCAATGGAATGGCTGCAGTATATTTAGGGCTTCCTTCTCATGAAGCATATCAAATTAAGGGTCATTTTATTGGGTCAAGAAATTTAACAGCCGAAGAATTAGAAACATCCAGTAAAATCAGAAACTATTTTATTGATACGATTAGTGCAATGGGATTACCGAGAGAGAATATAGAAAAGTTGTATGGTGTTGCTCCGGATATTGGCCTAACAGTTAAAATTGAAAATATTTATATCCAAACACCCGGACCTGAAGCGGGAACTAAATTAGAATTCTAATATTTGATAAATGATTCAAGAAAAACATCAATTTGCAATGAATGGGATGTATCCTAGTACCTTTTCAACTTGTTCAAAAGAAGGGATACCAAATACAACTGTAATATCTCAAGTTTGGTATGTAGATGAAGAGCATATAGCTTTATCATTTCAATTTTTTAGTAAAACTAGAAGAAATATTTCTGAAAATCCTCTTGGTTATTTATCAATAATTAATCCAATGACTATGGACATGTACGGACTTGAAATAGAATTTGTTCGGTCAGAAACGGAGGGTGATTTATTTGACGATATGGACATGAAGCTGCAAGCAATAGCTTCAATGTCAGGAATGGAAGATATTTTTGAATTAAAGGCAGCCGATATCTATAAAGTGCATAACATTAAAGACATAAACCTATAATAATATTCGTTCACTATAACATTATTTAGTATGTCATAGATTAAAATAAATTAAGAATTATAATATGGATGGCAAACTAGAGAAGGTTGAAAATAGAACAGAACAAGAGCGACTTCTTGAAAGAAAAAAAAGAGAAATAGAATTAATCAAAGAGGTTTCAGGTCAAATAAACAAGACACTAGATATTAATTCTATTGCCCAAACAATGCTTGAGCTAATGGATAAACATTTTGGCTTTGAGCACTCAATGATATTAACACTAGATAGCAATAATGAAACTTTAAGTGTTCTTGCAACACACGGT
>JAYNHP010000137.1:0-1662 GCA_038108155.1 Flavobacteriales bacterium
GTACTTAGAAATAACTTCCTCAAATATAGTAAAAGCTTGGCACTAATATGGCACTATTGCTTTTCTCAACAGGCTTTGTTCCAAAGCTACTGCGCTAAGATGTATCAAAATTGGACTAATATTTTGAAATATTTTTGTTAGTTTTAGTTAAATTAAATACTATGAAACACATTATTACACTTTTTACTTTTTTCATAATTATATCTGGACATACACAATGTGAAACAGAAATTATTGAGAAAGAAGGGTATTACTATAAAGGTTGTACAAACTATGAAGGACTACCCAATGGTAGTGGATACCTAAAGTTAGATTTTGATGGGCAAACACAAGAATTCAAGGGCACGTTCAAAAATTCTAAATTTTTAAGTGGGTCTATAAAGGTTAGGTTTGATAATGGTGATACGGGCTCGTATAATTATGTTGATTATCCCAATGAGATATTATCGAACGAAACTTATATTTCTTCAAACGGAGATAAATTGGTAACAGTTTATGACAAAGGGGTAAAAATTAAAGAAACTCAAACTTATGGTGACGACGAAAGAAAGGGATTAGTTGTTAAAAGAACATTTTCAAATAATATCATAACAGAATTTCGGAATATTGACAATAATAGATTTGAAGAGGACATTGTTGGAGATAAAAGCTATATTGATGTAGATTTAATCAAAGAAGAAAACAAGTATAGAATTCCAATCGAGTTTTTAACAAAAGAAGGTGGTTCAATTAAAGTTCCCATTCTGTTTGACACTGGTGCAACAACTTTCCTAATCGGTGATAAATTATATCAAGATCTTTTAGAAAATTGTGAGATTGTTGATTTAAATGTTAGTGGAAAAATGATGGGTGTTGGGTCTGTAATTGAAACCAAATACATTAAGATTAGTGAAATTAAAATAGGAGATTATTTAGTTAAAAATGTTGTTGCAATTGTTCCAACAAGTTTAGATTCAGATGGAAATAAATTGAATGATATGCTATTTGGAATAGGGTTTCTAAAAAAATTCAAAGATGTAGAATGGTCACTTAATAACGATAAACTAAGATTTTATAAATAGACATAACAATGAAAAAACTACTCTTACTCTCCGCTTTATTAATCTTTGCTTGTAGTAGTGATGATAGTTCAGAAGACAGTCCATTACCAACTTACACAATTGAGGGTAAATGGATATGGTCACCAACTGAAAATATTTCTGATGCTAATACAATGTATTTATATGAAGATGGTATAAGGTATACTTATTATTGTACTTCTGAAATTTCTAATGACTGTCAATCTCTATTTGAATCATTTCAAGCAAACGATGGAAATCATTTACCTACAACCAACCCATATACATTTCAAGATAATGTTCTAACTGTTGATTTGCATTTTGGTAATGAATTAATAACTCCTATTGCTTTTGAATGTGATGGAGGTGAAGCATATTTTGAAACACCTGAATATAGTTTGTTTAGATTAAATTCTAATTGTAACTAAACCATAGTATGGGCTTTTTCAGCAAATTATTTACTCAAGCAATATTTGGGAAATATGTAGGGGGACATATTTGGTCAGCAGACAGGACTCGGAAATATAGGGAGTATCTTAAGTCAGATGCTTGGAAAAGAAAGAGGTATGTCGTTTCGAGAAGAGACAATTGGACTTGTCAATAT
>JAYNHP010000138.1:0-1550 GCA_038108155.1 Flavobacteriales bacterium
AATGGTAGAAAAACTAAGCATGGAGCAGTTAGAAGTTTTAAGGTTGGTCGTCACAGATGCGATAGGCAAGGTAAATTAGGGCGTTAAAAGCGATACTTAAAATCTATACCTAAAATATTTTTATCCAAAGTTTTCCCTCTGTATGAAAGAGATTCACTTAGACTTGTAAGATTCAACCCGATATCAATTTTAGAATTGACCTTGAAATCAAAGTTTAAAACAATTCCATAGAAATCTTCATTTGTTGTTCCCCAAGAATTTTTGGTTCCACTATTATCTTTATTTAAATTTCCGTAGAACATTGAAAATTCAATATTTGTAACGTTATTTATTTCGCTATTAAGAGACAAATGCATGTAATTTGAGTCTCCATCGATAAACGCTCCTATTGGACTTCCTTTATATCTGTAACCACTTGTATAGGAGCTATGTTCATAAATTATGTTAGTTCCGGTATCTTGACCGTTGTAATAAGTATCAATGTATTCAATTACAACGCTATTTAACTTGCCAGCTTTCAAAAAGATAAATTCTGTTCCAACTGAATAGAAAGTTCGCCAGGGCCAGTAATCTGTTCCATCCTCGCCAATATATTGACCGTAAAAACTCCACACTAGATCATTGACATTAAAACTATATTTCATATCAAATCCAGCCAATTCATTGTCGATGTTTCCATCCGACTTACCTTGCATTGTTGATGCATCACCCCTTATAGAGTCCCAAAGAGCTTTAAAACTATTATCTTTACCATCACCACCAAACATTATTGATCTTGTCAGACCAATAGTTAGGCCATTCACAGGATTAAAGGATAATCTTCCAGAAATTAAAAAAGGATTTTTTATGGCTCTTTTACTTTCTAATTGATTAGCAAAAAAAGAGAAATTCAACTTTCCAAAACTTCTAATCAAGGGGAGGGGTGAAGTAAAACCCTCAAGAGATCTGATAAATACCCCAGGAGAGGATTTAGAATAATTTGAGAGAATTAAGCTTGCATGGTGAGAAGGACCCCACCACCTATCATAATTTCCAATACCTAAAATAAAATTTCCAGAAACTAAGGCAAGATAGGAATCACTAAAATCATATTTTTTTTCTTCATAAGGATTTTCAAAAGTTGTAATTGAAATCTTAGACGCAAATCTCTCTCCTAGATAAGAAGTGGAAAAGAATAAAGAATTTTTATCTTTGAATTTACTATCTATAAACCTAAACGGATTGAATTCTGAGTTTGATGAGAATCCAATCTCATTGATAAATTTTTTTGATTCTCTTTGAATAATTTTATCTGCAACTTCAATATACTCATTCATTAATGACATGTTATTGAACATATCTTCATTGGGATTTCTTATAAGCGCCAAGGGAATGGGGTAGGCAGATGAATCGATAGAAAATTGATTTTTAATGGAAAAATACTCTAATTTTTTTACCTCAAACTCATTTATTCCTGTAAGCCATGGATCGGAAAAAGCCTGCAAAGATAAAAAAACTAATAAGAAAATTTTTAGAAGCGATTTAAATGGCATTTTTATGGTATTTGATTG
>JAYNHP010000139.1:0-1512 GCA_038108155.1 Flavobacteriales bacterium
CTAATCTTATAAAGTTAGGTGCCATCCCGATCATCAATGAAAACGATTCAATATCTACAGAAGAAATTTTAAATGGGGATAATGATAGGCTGAGTGGAAAAGTTGCAACATTATTAAACTCAAAAAAACTATTTATTTTGACAGATCAAAATGGACTATATGATAAAAATCCTGACCAAAATTCCGACGCAAAATTAATTGGAAAAATTAACCTCAATAAGTTTGACTTTAAGAAAGTATCTTTTGGAAACTCAGGTATTTTAGGGAGAGGGGGGATGACAACTAAGATAAAAGCTGCAAGAGATTTCCTCAATAAGACAAATGAAGTTTGGATTCTTAATGGCAATCAAAAAGGAATCTTAGAAAAGGCAATTCTAAAAAAACCTATCGGAACAAAAATATATTTAGCCTAATTTTTTAATAGATTTAATTAATCTAGACTTTTGACGAGCAACCGCATTTTTAGGAAGAACTTTCTTGTTAGCTAATTTATCTAGGACTTTTTGAGTTGAAATAAACAAGTCCTTAGCCTTAGTTGCATCGTTTTCTTTGATGGCGTCTTCAACATTTCTTATCATTGTTCTCATTGAAGCCCTTTGAGAACTCTTTAAAGAATTTCTAGAATTAGCTTGTCTAGACCTTTTTTTCGCTGATTGAATATTTGCCATAGGTGGCGATGATGAAGAGAATTTGGATTAATGTCAACTTTCTATTTTAATTTTTATAAATAAACATAACTTGTAAATTAATCTTGTAAATTCGTTGACTAATCTATAAGGAATCATTATCCAATATCTTCTATAAAAAGAATATTTGAATTCACTTTTTGCTTGGATGTATGAGTTTCCTTCATGTAACTCTTCTTTAAGATATACAGGCGCTGGTGAAATACTTAAGGATCGTAAAGACAAAAGCCAATCTCTATCCATTGCATGATCGATAGGAAGACTCATTTTATTAAGTTTGTTTAGTATATTCTTAGCTGCATGTCTGTTGATCAAATAACATCCTGTTCCAGATTTAAATCCTAAGTTCAAGGACAAATAGAAGTCCTTGTAGATTTTTTTTAATTTTATTGGGATGCCTTTTTCTTTATTTCTATCACTTCCTCCACTCAACCTTAATAAATCAAAATGTATACTGGAATTAAGAGCTCCATTGATAATCTGAATTATGTCCTTATTGAACTCAATATCATCTTCGCAGACGAGAGCAAAGTCTTCATTTGTACTAAGAAATTTTTTTAGAACATTTAAGTGACTAAAATAACAGCCTAATTCTCCAAGATTCGTTCTTTTGCCATGCAACAAGTTATATTTTACTTCTGAATAATTTTTATGAGGAAGTAATAATTCTTTCCCATCTACAGCAATCTCAAGATTAAAATTTATACCTACTTTATCAAATACTTCTTTTGCGGAAATCAGTCTGTCGTTTGGTCTTTTTAAATTTATTAATTAGGCAATCACATTCACGATTATACATTGGTGGAGGCGGCGGGTATCGAACCCG